>DASZWD010000057.1 GCA_035546775.1 Acidimicrobiales bacterium | reverse complement strand
GGTACGGGTCGCGCCGCTACGAGGCGAGCGATCTCGAAGGCCACCGCTGGCACTTCGACGAGCCGCACGACCGGATCCGCGCCCGCGGCGGCAACGTGCCCGACGAGCTGCCGCCCAACGGGTACGTGCCGGTCAACTAGTCGACGGCGGGAACGGCGGCCGTCCCGGCGCGGACGGCCGCCTGCGTCGCGGCGATGTCGTCGGCGACGAAGCGCGACGCCGACGAGAGGACGAAGCCCGCCGCCAACGTGATGGGCACCATCGTCAGCATGGCGGCGCGGATGCCGTAGCTGTCGGCGAAGGATCCGATGAGGGGCAAGAAGACGGCCGCGCCGGGGATGCCGAAGATCGTCACGGTCGTGAAGGCGAAGGCGCGGGCGCGTCCCGGCGCCACGATCGAGATCATGGCGAAGAACGCCGGAGCCAGGGTGCCGATGGTGGCCGACAGCAACATGTTCATGCCGATGGCGACGCCGACGTTGGGCGCGTAGGCCAGCACCACGATGATGAGGCCGTCGAACACGCCGACGACTGCCACGAAGCGCAGCAGGAAGCCCGGGTCCTTCGCCGTGATCTTGGCGACGAAGGGAATGGCGACGAACACCCCGATGATCTGGAGCGGCTCGATCGCCGCCGCGACGAAGCCGCGTTGCGCCGCGTGCAGGTGGAACACGTCGCGGTACACCAGCGCCAGCAGCGAGCCGATGCCGACGAGCGCGATCGACAGGAAGGGCATGGCCCACCAGATGCGCCGGATCGTCTTGACCCGCCCAAGGATGCGAAACGACTCCCACAGCTTCGGCGGCGTCTCCGTCGCGGTGGCGTGCTCCTCGCTCAGCCCGGCCGACAAGCGCTCGTAGTAACCGCGCGGCGGTTCGTGGAGGCGCAAGGCAAAGGCAACGAGAACGAACGTGGGAATGGCGAACAGGAAGAACGGGACGCGCCAGCCGAAGGCCTGGCCGAGCACGCCGCCGAGTGCCGGACCGATGATCAGCCCGATGGCGCTCGCCTGCCGGTGCCACGAGAACACCTTCACCCGCGCCTCAGGGGCGTAGTAATCCGACAGCAGCGACGAGTGCGTCGGCGTCACCACCGACTTGCCCCCCGCCGCACCGACGCGGGCGAGGATCAGCAGGAACACCGTCGGTGCCAGACCCGTTGCAAACGAGAAGACACCCCAGAGTGCGGCACCGATCGCCGCCATGCGCGCCCGGTTGGCGCGGTCGGCCCAGAACGCAACGGGGATCTCGATGAAGATGGCGAGCAACGCCGTCGCCGAGACGATGCCGAGCGCCTTGGCGTTGGTGAGGTGGAAGTAGTCGCGGATGTCGGGCAGCAACACGGCAAACGCGGCACGGTCGAGTTCGTCGACGACGTTGAGCCCGAACAGCACGAGCAATGGGAACGTCGGCAGCCCCAGCGTGACGGCCGCGGGCCGCCACTCGTCGAACCACTTCTTCAATCCAGCCATGTTGATCCCCCCGAATCGCCCGCGGTTCTAGTCGGTAAGGTCGGCTCCATGTCCGAGAATCCGATGTTCGAGATCGAAGAAGTAGAGATCCGCGGGCAACAGATCAAAGTCTTCAAGAACGCACCGCCGTCGATCCGCGCGCTCTGGCAGCTCGCGGCGATCCACGGCGACGCCACCTATCTCGTCTACGAGGACCGCCGCTATACGTATCGCCAGGCGCAGGAGATCTCGCATTCCTTCGCCGCCCACCTCGTCTCGCTCGGTGTGCAGAAGGGCGACCGCGTCGCCATCGCCATGCGCAACTTGCCGGAGTTCCCGCTGGCGTTCTGGGCCGCGGCGTCGATCGGCGCGGTGGTGGTGCCGTTGAACGCCTGGTGGTCGGGACCCGAGCTGGCCTACGGCCTGGCCGACTCGGGCGCGCGCGTGCTGGTAGCCGACGACGAGCGGCTGGCGCGCGTCGAGGAGCACCTGGGCGAGACCGCCGTCGAGCACGTGTTCACGAACGTCGAGGACTTCCCCACTGCGCCGCTACCCGACGTCGCCATCGATCCCGAAGACGACGCCACCATCCTGTACACGTCGGGCACGACGGGCCGCCCCAAGGGCGCCGTCGGCACCAACCGCAACTTCTGTGCCCACGTCATGAACGCGATGTACGGCGCGCTCGAGGGCGCGGCGGCGGGCGACGCGTCGACCGCGGGCGCGGCGGCACCCGCGCAAGCCGCGACGGTGCTCACCTTCCCGCTGTTCCACGTCGGTGGGCTGCAGTCGACGCTGGCGCCGCTCACGATGGCCGGCGGCAAGATCGTGCTGATCTTCAAGTGGGACACGCAGAAGGTCCTCGACCTGATCCACGACGAACAAATCACCATCATGGCGGGCGTGCCGACGACGATGTTCGAGTTGCTCGACGAAGCCAAGCGCCAAGGTCGCGACCTCGGCGCGGTGTCGTCGCTGGCGTCGGGAGCGACGCTGGTGCCACCCGAACTCGTGAAGCGCATCGACCAGCAGGCGCACGCGTCGCCGGGCAACGGGTACGGACTCACCGAGACGTCGGGAGCGGCGGTGAGCAACGGCGGTTCCAACTACGTGTCGCGCCCCGACAGCGTCGGCAGGCCGGCGTCGCCCGTCATGGAAGTGAAGATCGTCGACGAGAACAACCACGAAGTGCCCACCGGCGAAACCGGCGAGATCTGCATCAAGGGGCCCACGGTGTTCCGCGGCTACTTCAACCTGCCGGAGGCGACCGCCGCGGCCATCGTCGAAGGCTGGTTCCACACCGGCGACGTCGGCCGCCTCGACGAGGACGGCTACCTCTACGTCGTGGACCGCATCAAGGACGTCATCATCCGCGGCGGCGAGAACATCTACGCCGCCGAGATCGAAGCGGTGCTCTACGAGCACCCCGACGTGTTCGAGGCGGCGATCGTCGGCCTGCCCGACGAGAAGTACGGCGAGATCGTCGGCGCGTTCGTCCGTCTCCACGACGGCGCGACGGCCACGCCCGACGACCTGCGCACGTGGGTCGCCGATCGTCTCGCGGCGTTCAAAGTGCCCGCCGTCGTCGAGATCCGGACCGAAGAACTCCCCCGCAACGCCACCGGCAAAGTCCTCAAGCGCGAACTCCGGGAGACCCACAAGGCCTAACCGTTCCGACTTTGTGTATCTGCGTGCACCCCTCCCGCGCCCAAATGCACAAGGTCAGATGGTGGGGACTTCTTGGGGCGGCGGGGGGCCGATGTAGCGGGACGAGGGGCGGATGATGCGGTTGTCGGCGTGTTGCTCGAGGGCGTGGGCGCACCAGCCGACGACGCGGGCGGCGGCGAACGTCGGGGTGAACAGGTCGCGGGGGAAGCCGCAGCGATCCATCGTCACCGCGGCGTACCACTCGATGTTGGTGCGCAGCACGCGGTCGGGCTTGAGTTCGGCCAGCGTCTTTTCGACTTCGGTCTCGACCTGCACGGCGAAGTCGACGAGATCGCCGCCGAGCTCCTGGGCGACGCCGCGCAACATGACCGAGCGCGGGTCTTCGGTCCGGTAGACGGGGTGGCCGAAGCCCATGATGCGCTGCCCCGACGCCACCCTGTCGCGCACCCACGCGGCGGTGTTCTCGGGCTCCCCGATGGCATCGAGGGTGTCGAGCGAGCGACTCGGTGCGCCGCCGTGCAGCGGGCCGCTGAGAGAGCCGAGAGCCGCGACCACCGCGGCGCCAAGGTCGGCACCCGTCGAGATCACGGCCCGGCACACGAAGGTCGACGCGTTGAACCCGTGGTCGATGCCGAGAATGAGGTACTTCTCGATCGCCTTCACGAAGGCGGCTTCCTCTTCGATGCCGTTGATCATCCACAGGTAGTTGGCGGCGTAGCCGAGGTCGTCGCGCGGGGCGACGGGTTCCACGCCGCTGCGCAACCGGTGGATGGCGGCGATCAGCGTCGGCACCGCCGCGCTGAGACGTAGCGCCTCGCGGCGCAACTCGGCGCGGTCGACGTCGAGCGACGCCGGCAGGTCTTCGGCACCGGCGAGCAACGAGATGGCAGTGCGCAGTGCGGCGACCGGCGTCGGCACCGCGGCCACGATTGACGGCAGCACGTCGAGCACCTGCTGGGGAAGATGGCGCAGCGGCGCGACTTCGGCGGCGAAGGCGTCGCGCTCAGCCTGATCGTGCGGGAGTTCGCCGTCGATGAGGAGATGCCACACGTCTTCGAACGTGCGCTTCGCCGCCAGCTCGGGCGCGGCGTACTGGCGGTAGTGGTAGAAGCCTTCGTCACCCCGCACGTCGCCGAGTTGCGTCTCGGCCACGACGACACCTTTGAGTCCGGGCGGAACGCTGACGGCCAACTCGCCGGCGGGACGCAGTTGCGCCAGCGCCATGATGTCGCGCAGCGAGATGATGCCTTTGAGCTCGTCGCCCACCGTCACGGGAATGTGGCGGTAGCCGCGGTCGGCGAGTTGGTGCCAAGCGTCGTCGATCGACGCGTCGGCGTCGACGGTGTCGAGGTGGCGCGCCATCCACTGGCCGACGGTGGCCGTCGCGGGCGCGGCGCCGTCGGCCGCCGCCCGCAGCAGGTCGCGTTCGGTGAGGATGCCGACGGGGCGACTGTGCTCGACCACGACGACAGATCCAATGCCGTGCTCGCGCATGCGCTCGGCGGCGGTGGTGAGGGACTCGGTGGGCGCCGCGACGATCGCGGGTTCGGTCATAGCCGTGCTGACTGTTCTCATGCTTCCAACCCTAGATGCATTGTCAAGATTGATTGCATCAATGTATAGTGGATCGATGGCGGAATCGGAGTGGCTCAGTTCGGAAGCGGCGGCGCGCAAGCTCGGCGTGAAGCCCGAGACGCTCTACGCCTACGTCAGTCGCGGGATGGTGCGCAGCGAGAAGATCCCAGGCTCGCGCCGTAGTCGCTTCCGGCGTACCGACGTCGAGAAGCTCGCCGGGCGTCAGCGCGGCGGCGGCCGCGCCGGCGGGCTCGAACTCATCATCGAGACCGATCTCACGTACCTCGACCCCGCCGGGGTGCTCGCCTACCGTGGCTGGAACGTCGCCGACGCCGTCAAGACGGCCACGTTCGAGGAAGTGGCGTCGTGGTTGTGGCACGGCGAGCGTGAGCGCGTCGAGTTCGTGACGCCCCGCGACATGAGCCGCATCGCCCGCCAGCTCGCGGGCACCTTGAGCGGGCAACCCGTGATGGACCGCATTCGGGCCACGGTGGCGTCGGTGCGGCGCTGCGATCCGTTCCGCGACGACCGCCGTCCCGAGTCGGTGGCGTCCGCGGGCCGCGCCATCGTCGCCACCATGCTCGACGCGCTGCCGGTCGTGGGAGACGACGTCGTCGGCGGGTCGGTGGCGGCGCGGCTGTGGCCGCGGCTCACGGCGCATCCCGCCAAGCCGCGTCTCGTCAAGCTGCTCGACGCCACCCTCGTCATGCTCGCTGATCACGAGATGGCGGCCTCGACCCTGGCGGCGCGCGTCGCGGCGAGCACGTGGGCGGATCCGTACCTCGTGGTGCTGGCCGGACTGGCGGCGCTGGGCGGCCCGCTGCACGGTGCGGCGAGTACGCAGGCACGCCGGCTGCTGCACGAGGTGCACGCCGAGGGCCTCAGCCCGGCGGAGGCGATCGCGTCACGGCTGCGCAACAACGAGCTCATCCCCGGCTTCGGCCACCGCGTGTACGACCACAACGACCCGCGCTGCGACGTGCTGCTGGAGATGCTCGCCGCGATCAAACGGGAACCGGTCGAAGAAGAGCTGCTCGTCATCATGCGCGAGCGCGGCCTGCCCTTCCCCAACATCGACTTCGCCATCGCATCGTTCGCCGAGCGCTACGAGATGATCGACAACGCCGGCGAGGTGATCTTCGCCGTCGCCCGCACCGCCGGCTGGTTGGCCCACGCCATCGAGGAGTACCGCTACCGCCTGCGGTACCGACCGCGGGCGGTGTACACGGGACCGACCATGATGGACGGGTGAACCGCATCGTCATCGTGGGCGCGGGGGCGGCCGGCTACGCCGTCGCCGAGGGGCTGCACCAGAACGGTTGGGCCGGCGCCCTGACGATCGTGGGCGCCGAGACCGAGACGCCCTACGACCGCCCACCGCTGTCCAAGGAGATCCTGTCGGGGGCGTGGGAGGTGCCCCGCGCCGAACTGATCGCCCACCGCCGCATCGCGCCGATGAATCCGGAGATCCGCAGCGGAATTGCCGCCGAGTCGCTCGACGCCGCCAACCACTCCGTCCTGCTCACCGACGGCAGCCGCCTGGAGTACGACGCGCTGGTCGTCGCGACCGGCATCACGCCGCGCCAACTGCCCCATCCCGACGCGCCGACGATCCACGTACTGCGGACGCTGAGCGACTCGCTCGGCCTGCGGGCGGCCATCACCGCCCGTGAACACACACGCCTCGTCGTGGTGGGCGCCGGCTTCCTCGGCCTCGAAGTCGCGGCGACGGCGCGGGGCCTCGGCGCCGAAGTCGACGTGGTCGAGCCCGTGCCCGGCCCACCGCTGGCGTCGCGCATCGGCGACGCGGCGGCCAACAAGCTGCTGGCGCTGCACGAGTCGCGCGGCGTGCGCATTCACACCGGCATCGGCGTGGAGACGATCGAAGCGAGCCACGTCATCCGCGCCGACGGCGTGACCCACGACGCCGACGTCATCCTCATCGCCGTCGGGTCGACCCCGACGACCGAATGGCTCAACGGCAGCGGCCTCGAGATCGGCAACGGTCTGATCTGCGACGAGTACTGCCACGCCGGCCACGACGTGTGGGGCGCGGGCGACGTGGCGTCGTGGATGCACGTCGGCTACGGGCAACGCATGCGCCTCGAGCACCGCACCAACGCCCAGGAGCAGGGCCACGCGGTGGCGAAGAACATCCTCGGGGCCAACGAGCCGTTCACCCCGGTCCCCTACTTCTGGACCGACCAGTACGACGCCCGTGTGCAGCTCGCGGGCGTCATGCCTCCGGGCGCTGATGTCTCGGTGGTCGAGGGCGACGTCGAGTCGGATCAGTTCGTGCAGGCGTATTCCGTCGCCGGCAACGTCGCCGGCGTGCTGGCGTGGAAGGCGCCGCGCCTGCTGGCGCAGTACCGCCGCGACCTGGCGCCTATTCGCCTGAGCTGAAGGTCACGCCGGCGATCTCGACGGGCGCGTGCGCCGGCCCGACGAGATCCACCGCGCACAATCCGCCGTCACCGTCCACGAAGTCGAGCGCGCTGTCAGACAAGGCGATCGACGCGCCGTCGGCCGACGCGCCGAGCAGTTCCGCCCAGCGACCGGCGACCGTCTTCGGGTCGTCGACGGCGATCGTGGCGCGCCGCAGCCCGCGGTAACCGCGATCGGGCGCCGCCTCCCACGCCG
Source organism: Acidimicrobiales bacterium (assembly GCA_035546775.1). NCBI lineage: Bacteria > Bacillati > Actinomycetota > Acidimicrobiia > Acidimicrobiales > Acidimicrobiales bacterium. The sequence continues at coordinate 131,244 of DASZWD010000057.1, read as the reverse complement.
GCCCCGCCCAGGGCCAGGCGGCGTCGACCGTGCAACGGTCGATCGACAGCAACGCCCCCTCCGTGTCGGCTGGGTGGAAGTGGATGCCGGTGACGCCGTCACCGTCGGCGGTGAACACCGTGCGGATGCCGAGGCCGTCGGCGCGGGTGCGCACGTCGTCGAGGGCGTCGGTCGTCTGCACGATCACCATGTAGCCGGCGTCGCGCCCGGCGCGCTCGAGAAAGCGCGCCGCCGGCGCGTCGTCCTTCACCGGCGACACGACTTCGAGGAAGCAATCACCCACGGCGTAGAGCGCGTTGCGCAGGCCGAAGTGGCCGACGCCCGGGTCCGCCCACACGTGGGGCAGGCGCAGCTCGTCTTCGATGCGTGTGCGCGTGGCGCCCAGATCACGGGCGGCGACGACGACTTGGCGGAGGCGCAGCACGACGCTGCCCTACCCGATCTAGACCCGCTCGATGATGGTGGCGGTGCCCATACCGCCGCCGGTGCACATCGTGACGAGACCCGTGGACTTGTCCTGCCGTTCGAGCTCGTCGACCAGCGTGCCGATCAGCATCGAACCGGTGGCGCCGATCGGATGACCGAGCGCCATGGCGCCGCCGTTGACGTTGCACTTCTCCCAGTCGGCCCCCGTGTCCTTGAGGAACTTGAGCACGACGGCGGCGAACGCTTCGTTGACTTCGATGAGGTCGATGTCGTCGATGGTCATGCCGGCCTTCTGGAGGCAGCGCAGCGTGGCGGGTCCGGGCGCCGTCAGCATGATGACCGGTTCGGTGCCGGCGACGGCCGTCTGCACGATGCGCGCCCGCGGCCGCAGACCGTGCGCCTGGGCGTAGTCGGGCGAGCACACCATGACCGCGCCGGCGCCGTCGACGACGCCCGACGAGTTGCCGGCGTGGTGCACGTGGCGGATGGCGCCGTACTGCGGGTAGGTGAGCAGCGCCGTCTGGTCGATCGACAGCTCCTTGCCCTCGGCGACATAGGCCCCCATCTGCTCGAAGCTCGGCGCCAGCTTGGCGAGATCGTCGAGCGTGGTGCCGGCGCGGGGGAACTCCTCGTGGTCGAGGGCGAGGGTGCCGTCGTCCTTGAAGATCGGCACGAGGCTGTTGTCGAAGCGGCCCTCGGCGAGCGCCTTGGCGGCGCGGTCCTGGCTGTCGACGGCGAGACGGTCGCAGTCCTCGCGTGAGAAGCCTTCGACGGTAGCGATGAGATCGGCGCTGATGCCCTGGGCGACCATCGGGTACTGCTCGAACAGGTGCGGGTTGTTGGCGGTGAAGCCGTCGACGCCCATCGGCCCCGGTCGCGACATCGACTCGACGCCGCCGGCGACCACGAAGTCCTGCTGGCCCGACATGACACCCATCGCGGCGAAGTTGACCGCCTGTTGGCCCGAACCGCAGAACCGGTTGAGCGTCACGCCCGGCGCGTCGAGCGACCAACCGGCGTCGAGCGCCGCCATGCGCGCGATGTCCATTGAGTGGTCGCCGCTGCCGGCGCCGCAACCCATGATCACGTCGTCGACTTCGGCGGTGTCGAATCCGTGGCGATCGCGCAACGCGTTGAGCACCTGGGCGAGGATCCGCTGGGGATGCACTTCGTGCAGTGCGCCGGTCTTCTTGCCTTTGCCGCGCGGCGAGCGCATGGCGTCGATGATCAATGCGTCTGGCATACGAAATTCCTAGCACTCGGCCCTAGCGCCGCCTCTCGCGGAAGCGCACACTGCCGCGCGCTGGGGGTGAAAGGAGAACAGGATGAAATTCGTTCTGGCCTACACCAACCGCGAGGGCAGCACTCCTGAAAACAACCTCAAGGCGCTCGAATCCGCCCAGAAGCTGCTCGCCAACTGGACGCCGAGTCCCAACGCCGACATCAAAGAGTGGGTCCAGCGTTGTGACGGCACCGGCGGATTCGCCGTCATCGAGGGCGACAACATGACCGACCTCTACCGCGATCTCGCGACGTGGTCGCCGTGGCTGAAGTTCGAAGTTGTCCCGGTGCTCGACATCATGCAGGCGACCCCGATCACCGAAGAGGCAATCCACACCGCCAGCGCGGTTCTGTAGCAATCGCGCCGCGGGTGCGGGCGCCCCCAGCGGCTTCAAAAGTTGTTAGGTTCCCTAACTATGAATTCGCTGAGGGGGGCCGCCGCCATTGTCGGCGTGGCCGACGACGCTTCACCGACGGGCGTGCTCGAGTTGTACGGGCGCGCCCTCGAATCGGCCATGATCAAAGCGGCGCTCGACGACGCCGGGCTCACGATCGCGGACGTCGACGGCATCTGTTACGCCGGTCAAGGCGTGGGCATGGGAGCGCTCGGGCTCGCCGAGTTCCTGAACATTCACCCGCGCTACACCGACTCGACGATGACCGGTGGGTCGAGCTACGAGGTGTACGCCGAGCACGCGGCGTCGGCCATCGCCAACGGGCTGTGCGACGTCGTCGTGTGCGTGTACGCGTCCACGCCGGCGGGCGACCGGGCGCGGGCCAAGGCCCGCGGTGGCAGCGGCGGTGGTGGCCGCCGCCCGATGGCGATGGGTGGGCCGAACCCGCAGGCCGAGTGGGAACTGCCGCACGGGCTGCGCCAGCCGATGGGCTCCTACGCGCTGGCGGCCAGTCGCCACATGGCGGTGTACGGCACGACGTCGGAACAACTGGCCAAGATCGCGGTGGACACGCGGCGGTGGGCAACGCTGAACCCCAAGGCGCGCTTCCAGGAGCCGATCACGATCGACGACGTGTTGTCCTCGAAGATGCTGTCGTCACCGCTGCACCTCCTCGACTGCTGCCTCGTGACCGACGGCGCGGGTGCGTTCGTGATGACGAGCGCCGAGCGCGCCCGGTCGCTCAAGAAACCGCCGGTCTACGTACTGGGCGCGGCCACGTGCCACGACCACTCGATGATCAGCCAGATGCCCGACCTCGCCACGACGGCGGGCGCGGTGTCGGGACCCGCGGCGTTCGCACAGGCCGGCGTGAAGCCGGGCGACGTCGACCTGTTGATGGGTTACGACTCGTTCACCATCACGCAGCTGCTCCACTTCGAGGACCTCGGCTTCTGCGCCAAGGGCGAGGGCGGGGCGTTCGTCGAGTCGACGGACCTCGGTCCCGGTGGACCGCTGCCCACCAACACCAACGGTGGCGGGCTCAGCTACACGCACCCGGGCATGTACGGCATGTTCCTGTTAGTCGAAGCGGTCAAGCAGCTGCGGGGCGAGTGCGGGCCGCGCCAAGTCGAGGGATGCGAAGTGGCCGTGGCCCACGGCAGTGGCGGCGTGTTGTCGTGCATGTCGACGACCGTCCTGGGAACGGAGGCGGCGCTGTGAGCCCAGAAGAGGTGACGGCGCGACGGATGGAACCGAAGGCCAGCGAAGTGGCTGCCCCGTTCTGGGACGCGACGCGTGAGCAGCGTCTGGTGTTGCAGTGGTGCACGGACTGCGGGCGGGCGATCTTCTACCCGCGCGAAGTGTGCCCGTCGTGCCTGCGCTCTGACACCCTCGAGTGGCGGGCGGCGAGCGGACGCGGCGAGGTGTACGCGGTGAGCGTGCAGCACGCGCCACAGATGCCCATGCCGGCGTATGAAGCGCCATACGCGGTGGCCGTTGTCGAACTCGAAGAAGGCGTGCGCATGCTGTCGACCATCGTCGGCACCGCCCCGGAGTCTGTGACCGTCGGCCAGGCGGTGAGTGTCACGTGGGAGCCGTTGTCGGACGGCCGTAACCTTCCGCTGTTCCAGCCGATCTAGCCCTCGACACCGCCCGCGGCAGGTTCGCGCTCGCCGCCACCGTTGCGGCGAGCGCGATGGCAAGCCTCGACGCGACCGTCGTCAACGTCGCACTGCCCCACATCGCCCGCGACCTCGACACAACGGTAAGCGGATTGCAGTGGGTCCTCACCGGTTACCTGCTGTCGCTGGCGTCGCTGATCCTGCTCGGCGGCGCGCTCGGCGATCGGTTCGGACGCCGGCGCGTGTTCGTGATCGGCACCGTGTGGTTCGCCGCCGCGTCGGCGCTGTGTGGCGCCGCGCCGAACATCGGCGTGCTCGTGTCGGCGCGGGTGCTCCAGGGAGTCGGCGGCGCGCTGCTCACGCCGGGCTCGCTCGCCCTCATCCAGGCGTCGTTCCGCGAGCGCGACCGCGCCGCCGCGGTAGGCGCATGGTCAGGGCTCATCGGCGTCGCCGGCGCGGTCGGACCCTTCGTCGGTGGGGCGCTCGTCGACGGGCCGGGCTGGCGCTGGGCGTTCCTGCTCAACGTGCCGCTCGGCGCGGCGACGCTGGCCCTCACGCGGGCGGCCGTGCCGGAAAGCCGCGACGAGCACCCGCCCGGAGGGATCGACGTCGTGGGCGCGGCGTACGCCGTGGTGAGCCTCGCCGCGGGAACGTGGGCGCTGACGCGGTCCAACACAGTCGCGGGCGTCGTCGGCGTGGTGGCGGCCGCCGGCTTCGTGCGCCACGTCGTGCGGGCGCGCCACCCCCTCGTGCCGCCGCGGCTCTTCCGCGACCGCACGTTCACCTTCATCAACGTCATGACGGCGCAGCTGTACGCCGCGATCGGCGTCGCGTTCTTTCTCGTCGCCTACGAGTTGCAGGTGGCCACGAAGTGGTCGGCGCTCGGCGCCGGTACGGCTCTGCTCCCGTCGACGGTGTTGATGATCACGCTGTCGGCGCGCTCGGGCGCGCTGGCGCAGCGCATCGGGCCGCGACCCCAACTCGTCGCCGGACCGCTCCTCGCCGGGGCCGGCCTGCTCGTGCTGGCGCGCATCGGCGAGCAGGCGTCGTGGGGCGCCGACGTGCTCCCCGGCTCGCTCCTGTTCGGCCTCGGCCTTGTGACGTTCGTGGCGCCGCTGACGGCGACGGTTATGGCCGCCGCCGACCCGGACCACGTGAGCGTGGCCTCCGGCGTCAACAACGCTGTCGCCCGCACCGCGAGTCTTGCGGCGATCGCCGTGATTCCGGTCGTCGCCGGACTCACGCGCGCCACGGGCGCCGCGGCCGTGACGCACGCCTTCCGCGTGGCACTCGTGCTCGCCGCCGGGGTGGCCTCCAGCGCCGCGCTGACGGCGATCGTGGGCATCGGCCGCACCATCGTGTGCGGCCGAACGGCACGCCGAGTGCAGTGCCAACTTGACGGTCCCCCGTTGCAGGTAAGAATCGACGCATGAGTGTCGTGAAGATCAACGCCGTCGACGTACCCACCGATCGCGCCGAGGAGTTCGAAGCCCGCTTCGCCGCCCGCGCCGGCGCCGTCGAGCACACCGACGGCTTCGAGGCCTTCGAACTGCTACGGCCCACGGGTGGCGCCACGCGCTATTTCGTCTACACCCGTTGGGCATCCGAAGACGCGTACCAGGCATGGCTGTCGAGCCAGGACTTCGCGAAGGCACACGCCCACGTGGCCACCGATCAGTCGGCGACGGAAGGCGGCGGCGCCCCGGTCGCCCACGGCGCCGAACTGCTCGCCTTCGAGGTCATCGAACGGAAGGCTGCACCCGGGCAATGAAGTAGTCCATCGCCGCGTCGACCGCCTTGCGGTCCTGCGTGGCGAGAAGGTCGAGCAACAAGCCGCGGGTCACGGCCACGCACAACCGGGCGAAGGCTGCAGATCCCGAGGCCGCGGCGATCGGCTCCACCCACGCGTCGACGATGTCGTCGAGGAAGTGCGCCGTCGGCCCGCCCCGCAGCGCCTGGGCGTAGATCTCGAAGAACAGCCGCTCGTTGGGCCACAGCGACTTGTGCGAGATGTGGCGCCACCACGCCCGCATCTGTTCGTCGAAGGGCAACTCTGGGTCGGGGAGCAACCCGGCGAGCCCGGCGCGCTCGCGCGCTTCGACGGCCTGCACAATCGCCACCCACAACGCCTCCTTGGAGCCGAAGTGGTGGATGAGCATGCGGTGGCTCGTTCCGAGCTCCGCGGCCAGGCTGCGCAGCGACAAATCGGTGAGGCCGTTGTCGGCGACGTAGTCGATGGCGGCGTCGAGCAGCGTTTGCCTCGGGTCGCCGGACATGTACCATATGGTACATGAAGCCGGTCACCGTTTCCGTGGACGTCCCCGTCGAGCAAATTCGCGTCTACGACTTCCTCGACGTGATGGCGAACCACGAGCCGTTCAACGACCACCTGATGCGGGACTGGGAATTGTCGGGCCCGGCGCGCGGCGTCGGCTCGAAGGCGCGCGTTCGCACGAAGGCGCTGGGCGTCGCCGACGTCATCGACATCGAGGTGATCGACGCCGAGTCCCCGACGCGCATCGTGGAGCGGAACCGTGCGCAGAAAGCCGGCCGCGTCGGCGAGGGCACCTACACCCTGGCGCCGCTGCCCGACGGCGGCACGCGCGTCACCTTCGAATACCGCTGGATCGTGGCGCCCCTACTGGACCGCCTTACCGCCCCGTTCACGCGCGCCTACCTCAAGCGCAACAACGCCACCTCGATGCGGCGCCTTCACGGGTTGTTGGCTCAGCCGACCCCAGGCAAGTCCCGCTCGTCGGGGTCGGCGGGGTAACCACCGCCGGCGACGATCGAGGCCGCCATCGGCTTGAGGACAGTGAACAACTCGTCGCGCTCGGCGTCAGTTAGGGCGTCGAGCACCGCCGCTTCGCCGACATCAGTGGCGTCTTCGACGGCGACGCGTGCGGTGACGCCCGCCGCGGTAAGGCTGATCGGATCGCCGTCGACGTATCCGAGGGCGCGCAGGCGCTCGACGCTGGTGGCAATCGATGCGTCGTCCCAGTGCCGGCTGGCGAGGTACAGGCCATGCGGCAGACCCCACCACAGCTCCGTCATGATCATCATGTCGACGGCGGTGAACCCGAGAGTGTTGTACGCGCCGGTGTGGGTGTCGCCGCGGTGCTCGCGCACGAGGTCGGCCGCGTGCCAGAGGTCACCGACGACGGTGCCGGGCCAGGGCTGGCTGACGAGCCCGGCGAAAAAGGGATGGCCCGAGATCGGGCTCGCATCCGCGATGCGGCGCAGTAACTCGGTGGCGCGTTCGGCGCCCTCAGGCGACGGACCCAGCAGCCGTTCGAGTTGCGCGGTGGCCCCTTGTACGCGCGCCGTCCACCACTGCGCCGGCGTCGCCACCTTCCACGCCACCTCGAGTTGCTCGGCGATGTGCGCCGGGTTGAATACGCCGAAGGCCGCGGCGACGACGAGGCCGGGCGTCTCTCCCAGGCAGGCGCCGCGACTGGCGTAGTACGGCGCCCAGAAGTCACCGCAGTCACCCAGCTCGGCGTAGGCGGCGTGCGCTTCGGGGGCGAAGTAGACGGCGGCGGCGAGCGGTTCGACGAGCGTGCCGAGCCGGCGAACGGGGTGCGGTGCCATGGGTCGGCAACGTACTCGTAGAATTCCCGACGTGGCCGCGCGACCCTGCGCGTGAAGATCGCGTCGCGGCCGCCGTGCGCGTTCGGTGATCATCGCTAGCCTCGGCGGCATGGACGCCGTCTGCTCGCATCTCGACCAGGTGCACGACGTGTCGCCGAGCAACACGGGCTGCGAGGAGTGTCTCCAGAGCGGTGGCCAGTGGCTGCACCTGCGCATGTGCATGATCTGTGGTCACGTGGGCTGTTGTGATCAGTCACCGGGCCGACACGCCACCGGCCACTTCAACGCCGATCACCACCCCATCATCCAGTCGTACGAACCGGGTGAGGACTGGTGGTACTGCTACCTCGACGACGCCGCGTTCGAGGTGCCGAACGCGCCGAGCTTCGCCCATCCATGACGACCGAAACCCACGTCGCCCGCGCCTTCGCCGCCGTCGAGGCGGGCTCGCCTGACTACCGCGTCGCCATCCGCTCCGCGGGCCACGAGTTCGTCGCCGACGAGCCGCCCGACAACGGCGGCGCCAACGCCGGGCCGTCGCCGTTCGGGTTCTTGCTCAGCGGCCTGGTGTCGTGCACCGCCATCACGTTGCGCATGTACGCCCAGCGCAAGGGGTGGGCGTACGAGCCGCTGACGGTCGACGCCCGCTACGACGTTTCCGATACGGGCGAGCGGACGATCGCGCGCATCATCACGCTGCCACCCGGGCTCGACGCGGATCAGCGGGCGCGGATGGCCGAGATCGCGGAGAAGACGCCGGTCACCAAAGCGGTGCGCGCCGGCACGCCCATCACCACCGCCCTCACCTGACTTGACCTGACTTCTGGGCCCCCGGTTGGGACTTTTGCCTCTATTTGGTGGGTCCACGTTGGGCGATCGTCGGGTGCATGGAATCGCATCCCCGCCACACCGCCTTGCACCGCAGCGGCGTCGCCTTGGTCGCCCTCGGTCTGATCCTCGTCATCCTGGCGCTCATCGTGCCCAAAGCCGGGGCTTCCGCAGTCCCGCACGTGTTCCAGGGGGACTGCGTGGGCACGTCCAGCGGCGGCGTGTGCGTGCTCGACGAGCCCGCCGGTAAGAACCCCGCCGTCCACGGCATCGTCACCTACCTCCGTTCCGCCACCCCGATGAGCTTCGACATCCAGGCCAACGACAAGGTCACGGAGGTGCAGATCTGCATGCAGGCGAGCGGTCCGTTCGCCGTCGGCGCCAACGTGTGCGCCGGCGTCCACGGCCATCACGTGAGCTACAGCCAGAGCGGCACGCTCTACACGGTCGACCTCGTGAAGGCCGGCTACTCCAAGACGTCACCGCTCTACTGGACGCTGCACGTGATCGCCGGCCGCCGCACGCTCCAGGTGCGCGGCGCCTGCCACCCGCCGGAACCTCCCACGACTACAACGACTTCCACATCGACGACGTCGACCTCGACGCCGAGTTCGACAACCACCGCCGCGCCGACCACGACCACGTCGACCACGATGCATCCGTCGACCACGACGACGGCGGCGCCGGGCACGACGACCACGTCAGTCGCGCCGACCACGACCACGGTGCCCGCGACGACCACGTCCGTCGCACCGACGTCGACCACGGCGGTGCCGGCCACGACCAGTTCCATCGCACCCGCGACGTCGACGACGATCGCACCCACGACGTCCACGACGATCGCAGTGCTCGGGTCGAATCTGGCTCGTACCGGTGGCCCCCGCTGGTGGACCTTCCTCCTCGGCGCCTCCCTGCTGCTGATCGGGGCCACGCTGGTCGTCAGTGCTCAGATCCTCCACCCGCGGAACTTCACGGCCTGAGCCTGGAGCTGTCCGGCGGCTAAGGCGCGGTCGCCACCGCGGCGCCGTAGGAGTCGTAGGAGCGGCCGTTCTCAGCCGCCAACTTCTGACCGGCGCTGAGCTGATACGGGCTGATGCCGCCCACATCCCACGGCCCGACTGATCCGGCGGCACACGCGTCGCCCGACTTGGCCGGAATGGCGAAGCGGGTGCGCGCCTCGTCGAGGGTCAGCGCGGCGACGTCGAACCAGTCGATGCGCAGGAAGTCGACGCTGTGCGATCCCGTGACGGTGTCGTGGCACTCGGCGCCGCGACGCATGGCGTCGGCGAGTCGGATGGCGACCGACTCGTTGCGCGACAGGTGCCCGCGATCGGCGTCGAACAAGCCGGCGCCGTGCTTGAGCGCTCCGGTCTCGAACAGTGAGACGACCATCGCGAGTAGCGAGAAGGCGTGCATGTCGTCATTGGCGCGGGCGATGAAGCCGAACACTTCGAGTTCGGACTCGACGGTCGTGCCGTAGTCGGCGAGCACATGCACCCAGTCGTGCTGGGCCAGCAGCGGCGGCGCGGACCCCGGCCGGCCCGGGAACTGGAAGCCGCGGGCCTGGTACATCTCCCACACACCGCGGCCGAGCGTGCCACCCGGCAGCTGTTCGAGCGCCGCCCAGCGGGCGGCCAAACCGGGGTCGTCGACGTCTTCGGCCCACGGCGACTCCAGCGCGGCGGCGGTATGCAACTCGGCGGCCGCGTCGGGATGCCACGTTTCGACGTAGCCGTTGCGGTCGAAGTCCTTGGCAGCGAGCGCGTACGCGTGCTTGCCGAAGTCGTGGGCGACACGCGCCATGCCGTCGTCCACGCACAGCTCCGCGGCGAAGGCGTCGATCCGGTCGGCGACGTCCTTCGGCAACGGGCGCAACACGAGCGCCGTCAGCAGGATCACCTGCACCATGCGTTCGCGGGTGGCGAGGTTTCGGTGCGCGAGCAGCCGCGCGAACTCCGCGGGTGTGGTCGGCCGCGGTGTGCTCACGTCGACGACGCGGCTCGTCATCTCCTTGAACAACGCCTCGATCAGGACGCGCTGGAGGTGCGTGAGCCCGCTGGGCGGAGCCGCGGCGGACGCGACGCCGTCGGCAAGGGCTTGCGCCTCCTCGGTCGTCGGCAGGCCGTGGACCGCTGCGTCGTCGGGCGGCACTGGAACGGGCACGCCGCGACTTTCGCGCGTCTGCCGGGTCAGCGCCGGAGCTACGCGGGCGGAGGCGGCAAGCTGAGCGTGAACTGCGCCCCGCCTTCGGGGCCCTCTCCAACGGTGACAGCACCGCGGTGCTTCTCCATCACGCGGTCGACCAGCGCCAAGCCGAGGCCGAACCCGTCGGCTCCATCCCGCCCGGACTTGCCCCGCGTGAACATGGCGAAGATGGTGTCGCGTTCGGCCGCGGAGACGCCCGCACCGTTATCCGAAATCGCCAGGGTCACCCAGCCGTCGTCGTGGCATGCACCTTCGACGATCACGTGGGGGGCGACCGGGTCGCCGTAGTTGATCGCGTTGGCGATGACGTTCTGCACAGCGCGCTCGAGCAGCGGTTCGTTGCCGAACGTGCTGGGTAGCGGGGACCGCACCGTCACCACCGCGTGGCGCTGCTTGATCAGGGCGTCGAGGTCGGCGCAGGCACGGGCGACGACCGTGTCGAGATCCACTCGCTCGCGATGCATGTCGGCTTGGGCGACCGTGCTGTATTCGAGGATGGCGCTCACGAGTTCCGTCATGCGCTGATGCGCGGCTTGCGCCTCTTCGAGCGCTTCGATGCCCTCTTCGGTCAGGTTGTCGCCGTCGGTGCGTAGCGCCAGCTCGACGTAGGCGCCAGCGGTGAGCAGCGGGTTGCGCAGATCGTGCGCCGCGAGGTGCGCGAACGCCTTGAGATCGCGATTCGCCGCGGCCAACTCCGCCGTGCGCTCCTGCACGCGCTGCTCGAGCGAGGTGAGCACCCGCACGCTTTCGATGGCGACCGCCGTCGAATCAGCGAGCGCCTGGAGTACGTCGAGTTCGCTCTCCGTAGCGACGTGGTTGTCGGCCCAGTACGTACCGATGGCGGCCACCGACTCTTCGGCACGGACCGGAGTCATCACCAGGCTGCGGACGAAGGTCGGCCGGTACGCGTCATGCGGGATGCGATCGTCGAGGTAGATGTCGGGGATGACGACCTGCTGCGCGTGCAGCATCGACCAGCCGCTGATGCAGGCTTCGAGCGGGAATCGTTGACCGCGCCACAGCGGCGCGATCGCGTCCTCGTCGACGTAAAAGCAGCAGCCTTCGTCGCGCAACACGAACGTGGCGCCGTCGGCGTCCACCAGTTCGCGCGCGGCATGGCGCACAACCTCGACGATGTCGTCCATGCGACGCGCCGACGCGAGCGCCCGCACCGCGATGATCAGGCGATCAGCGGCGAGACGGTCAGCACCCTCGGCGAATGTCAACGCCATCGGTGCTCCATCGACCAAGTTCATGCTCGACTTGAACACCGTGGCAGTTGTGGAGCAAACGTTGAGCCTTCGGTGATCTAGAACTACGGCGTGCTCGCTGACGCCATCGGCGCCGCGCTCGACGCCGAGGTGGTCGAGATGGTCTCGCTGCGCGGCGGCGACGTCGCCGACAGCTACCGCGTGACGTTGGCCGACGGCACCGTTGTGTTCGCCAAGACGCACCGGGCCCCACCGCCGGGTTTCTTCACGACCGAGGCCGCCGGTCTGCGCTGGTTACGCGAGGCCGACGCGCTGCCCGTCCCCGCCGTGCTCGCCGTCGACGACGGCGGCACCGACGCCTCGCCGCCGATGCTCGTGCTCGAGTGGATCGAGGAGCGCACCCGGCGTCCGGACGACTACGCGTTCGGGCACCAACTCGCGGCGCTCCATCGCGCCGGGGCAACGTGCTTCGGACGTGAGGACCGGCGCACCACGGGTAGCCGCGCGCTGCCAAACGAACCGTGCGGGTCCTGGGCCGAGTTCTACGCCACGCAACGGCTCGCGCCAATCGCGCGCATCGTGCGCGCCACCACCCACCTCGACGCTGCGCTGGCGACCCGTCTCGACGCCGTCGCGATGCGCATGCCCGAACTCGCCGGGCCCGCGGAACCACCGGCGCGCCTGCACGGTGACCTGTGGGCCGGCAACCGCTTGGTCGACACCGCCGGCAGGTCGTGGCTGATCGACCCGGCGTGCTTCGGCGGTCACCGCGAGTTCGACCTCGCGATGATGCGCCTCTTCGGCGGTTTCGCCGACGCCGCCTTCGACGCCTACAACGACGCGCTCCCGCTCGCAGAGGGGTGGAAGGCGCGCGTGGCGCTGCATCAGCTGGCGCCGCTGGCCATCCACGCCGTCAAATTCGGCGGCGGCTACGTGGCCGGAATTGATCGAGCGCTGCGCTCCCTCGGGGCGTAGGTTCGGCGGTCCGATGCCGGGCCTACTCATCGACACCGGACCGCTGCGCGTGTCGCGCGACTTCCGGCTCCTGTTCATCGGCCAAGCCATCTCGTATCTCGGCGGCATGATCACGATGGCGGCGCTGCCCTACCAGGTGTTCCACGCCACCAATTCGTCGGTCGACGTGGGACTGCTCGGGTTGGCGCAGCTCGGACCGATGCTGGTGTGCGGTCTGCTCGGCGGTGCGCTCGCCGACGCCATCGACAAGCGCACGCTGCTGCTTGTCCTCGGCGTCTCGGCGATGGCGACGTCCGGGTTACTGGCGCTCAACGCCGCGCTGTCCCACCCCCAGATCTGGGCGATCTACGTGCTCGGCGTCGCCAGCACGTCGATCGGGGCACTCCTGTTCCCCGTCATGCGGTCGCTGTTGCCACTGCTGCTCGAGCCCGACCAGCGGCCGGCGGCGTTCACCCTCCAGGCGACGTACGGCTCGTTCGGGATGATGGCGGGACCCGCCGTCGGTGGGTTGCTCATCGGCGCGTTCGGCCTCAAGTCGGCGTACGCCGTCGACGTCGTCACCTACGTCGTGGCGCTGTTCGTGTACACGCGCATCGCGCCGTCGCCGCCCGTGGCCGTCGTCGGCGCGAGCCGTACGTCGATCGTCGAAGGGCTCCGCTTCCTGCGCGGCCACTCGCTGGTCATGAGCATCTTCGGCATCGACCTGCTGGCGATGATCTTCGGCATGCCGCGGGCGCTGTTCCCGGCGCTGAGCGAGCGCCTCGGGGGCGGTCCGCTGCTGTATGGCCTGTTGCTGTCGTCGGTCGCCGCCGGTGCCTTCGTGGCGTCGCTCACGAGTGGATGGACGGCGCGCATTCGGCGCTACGGCCGCGCCGTCGTGCTGTCGGTGTGTGGCTGGGGCGCGGCCATCGCCGTCGCCGGGTTGGTCCGGACGCCCGCGATCGTGCTGCTGGCCCTCCTCGTCGCCGGCGGCGCCGACATGATCTCGGGTGTCTACCGCTCGACCATCGCCGCCGCCGTCACACCCGACGAGTTGCGCGGCCGCGTGAGCGGCGTCGAGTTCGCGGTCTACGCCGGCGGACCGGTGCTCGGCGACGTCGAAGCCGGCGTCGTGGGCGGACTCGTGAGCGTGCCCTTCGCCATCGTGTCGGGTGGTATCGCCTGCGTCGTCGCGGCAATTGCCTTCGGTGGACTCGTCCCCGGCTTCGCCTCCTACGTCGCCGACAGCCCCTAGGGTCGAGCGATGGCACTGCGGTACGACGAGCGACCGGACGACAACACGCCGATCTCGACCGCCGAGTTGCCCGCCACGCCGGTGCGCGACCGCAACATCAAGGCGACGGCGTGGATCGAGGCGCCGCCCGAACTGCTCCACCTCGGCGACGACCTGCCGGGCACGCCCGTGGCCGACTACAAGCGGCGCATCGGCGACTGGCTGCTGTGGCGATCGGGTCCGGCGAGCGGCGGTGACGCGCGCTACTTCGCCACCGACCTCACGCGGCAGGTGACGCTGCGCCTGTACCCCGATGGTTCGGCCGACGGGTTCGGCCCGGACGGCTCGCACCACACCCGGTTCCGCTCGTGGAAACAGTCACTGCTCGGCAAAGCGAGCGGCGAGCCCCTCGACGGGGACGGGTAGCCGCCGCGACCAGTTCCACGGATCGTCGGTGCCGGGACGGTTCGGCTGGTCGGTCATCGCCAGCACGTCTTCGGCGGTGAAGACGACGAGCACCGAGTTGGCATTGCGCAGCCGCGCGTGCACCGCGTCGACGTCCTCGCCCTTCGCCGCGAGCGTCGGCAGGTCATGGGTACCCGCCGACGCCAGCGAGAGGCGCGGCCACGCGCGCGGCGCGTCGTCTTCGAACGACAGCACCTTGTAGGACAGGATGCCGCGCGCCACCAGCGCTTCGCGCACCCCGGGCTCGACCGTGCCGAGATCCTCGCCCACCACGAACACGCCGTGGCGCTGGCTCACCGTGGCGACGACGTCGAGCAGTTCGGTCGCCGGGTAGCGCACGTACACGCCGTCGGCCGGCCCGGCGCCCTCGGGAATCCAGAACAGCCGGAACAGGCCCATCACGTGGTCGATGCGCAGTCCCGCACCGTGGGCCGCCGCCGCCTCGAGCGCGGCTTCGATCGGGCGGTAGTTCACCGCCGCGAGCTTGTCGGGCACGAACGGCGGCAGGCCCCAGTCTTGGCCCGCGGTGTTGAACTCGTCGGGCGGCGCGCCGATGTGCCAGCCGCTCGCCAGTTGCCCGCGCCACATCCACGCGTCGGCACCCGCGGGATCGAAGCCCACCGCGATGTCGTGCACGAGACTGGCGCCGGCGGCCGCGGCGGCGCGCAACTGCTCGTCGATGCGCCACTGGATCCACTGCTGAAACCGGACGTTGTGCGGGTCGACGAACGTCGCGTAGCGCATGAGGTCGTCGCCCTCGAGGGCGCAGTAGCTCTCGAAGGCGGGGTCACCGGCAAAGGCAACGAACTCCGCCTCGAGCGCCGCGAGCTTGGCGCGCCACACGGCGTCGCGGTCGATCGGCGTCGCCGGATCGTTCGGCAGACGCAAGCCGTCGACGCGCAGGTGCAACGGATTGCGGTACTGGCGCGAGCTCGGAAAGTACGGGCTCGCCGACTGCGGAAAACCCGGCGCCGGCGCGTGCAGCGGGCTCAGCAGCAGGAAGTCGGCGCCGCTGGTTCGCGCCAGCGACGCCACGTCGGCGAGATCGCCGATACCGGCGCTGCGCTCCGACCACAGCGAGTACACCTGCACCGCCAGGCCGAGGCGCCGCTCGCCGGGAACAACGCAGCGGCGCGCGTAGCGCGGCGACGCGTTGGCAATCTCGTAGGCCGCTTCGTTCGCCGGATGCTCGTCGACCAGGTCGCGCACGAGCTTGAGCGTGTCGGGGTTGACGTCGCGCCACTCACCCTTCCAGTCCCGGTAGCGCGGCTCGACGATCACCGCCGTCAGGTGGTCGGCGCGAACCAGCAGACGCCGAGCGGCGGCAGCGTGAAGCCCGCCGAGTACGCCAGCCCGTGCCACGGTGCATCGTCGGCAATGACGGAGCCGTTCAGTACGCCGCTGCCGCCGAAGCGGGTGTCGTCGGTGTTGACGACCTCGACCCACTCGCCGCCCTGCGGCAAGCCGACGCGGTAGTCGTGGTGCACCACCGGCGACAGATTGGCGATGCACACGACGGGGCGGGCGTCGTCTCCGCCCACTCGCATGAACGACAGCACGTTGTTGTCGACGTCGCTGGCGTCGATCCAGCGGAAGCCCGCCTCGTCGACGTCGCGCTGGTGCAGCGCCGGTTCGCGCCGGAAGACCTCGTTGAGCGTGCCGACGAGGGCCTGTACGCCCGCGTGCTCCGGCAGGTTGAGCAGGTGCCAGTCGATGCTGCGGTCGTGGGACCACTCGCGTTCCTGCGCGATCTCGCCGCCCATGAACAGCAGCTTCTTGCCGGGGTGCGCCCACATCCAGCCGTACAGCGCCCGCAGGTTCGCCAGCTGCTGCCAGCGATCGCCCGGCATCTTGTTGAGCAGCGAGCCCTTGCCGTGCACGACTTCGTCGTGGCTCAGCGGCAGCACGAAGTTCTCGCTGAAGGCGTACAGCAGCCCGAAGGTGAGCTGGTTGTGGTGATAGCGCCGATGGATCGGATCCTTCGAGAAGTACGTGAGCGTGTCGTGCATCCAGCCCATATTCCACTTGAAGGTGAAGCCGAGCCCGCCCAAATACGTGGGCCGTGACACCGACGGCCACGCCGTCGACTCTTCGGCGATCACCATGGCACCGGGGTGCTGGCCGTGCACGAGCTCGTTGACCTCGCGCAGGAAGTCGATGGCCTCGAGGTTCTCCCGACCACCGTGGCGGTTGGGCAGCCACTCGCCGTCCTTACGCGAGTAGTCGAGGTACAGCATCGACGCGACGGCGTCGACGCGCAGCCCGTCGACGTGGAACTCCTGGCACCAATACAGCGCGTTGGCCACGAGGAAGTTGCGCACTTCGTGGCGGCCGAAGTTGAACACCAACGTGCCCCAGTCGGGGTGCGCGCCCCGGCGCGGGTCGGCGTGCTCGTACAGCGCGGTGCCGTCGAAGTTGGCCAGCGCCCAGTCGTCGCGGGGGAAGTGCGCCGGCACCCAGTCGACGATGACGCCGAGGCCGCGCTGGTGCAGCGTGTCGACGAAGGCGCGGAAGTCGTCGGGCTCGCCGAAGCGCGACGTGGGCGCGTAGTACGACGTGACCTGGTAGCCCCACGACCCACCGAAGGGGTGCTCGGCGACAGGCAGTAGTTCGACGTGGGAGAACCCGAGCGACAGCGCGTGATCGGCGAGCGCGTCCGCCGCCTCGCGGTAGCTGAGCGGGCGGTCGCCCTCTTCAGGGCAGCGCCGCCACGATCCGAGATGCACCTCGTAGGTCGAGATCGGCGCGTGCAGGCGGTCCCACCCGCGGCGCTGCTGCATCCAGTCCTCGTCGTGCCACTCGTGGGCGCTGGCGTACACGCGGCTGGCGGTTCCGGGCGGCAACTCCGTGGCCGTCGCCATGGGGTCGGCCTTCGGGCGGCGCTGGCCCCAGGCGTCGACGACGACGTACTTGTAGTGATCGCCGCTGCCGGCGTGAGGAACGAACAGCTCCCACACGCCCGACGAGCCGAGTTGGCGCATTGGATGGACGCGGTCGTCCCAGCTGTTGAAGTCGCCCACCACGCGCACGCTGCGGGCGTTGGGCGCCCACACGGCGAAGGCCGTCCCCGTCACGCCCTGATGCTGCATAGGCCGGGCGCCGAGCACCCGCCACAGCGCGTGATGCCGCCCCTCACCGAAAAGGTGCAAGTCGAGCTCGCCGATGGTGGGCCAGAAGCGGTACGGGTCCTCGACGGTGAACGACGCGCCGTCGCGCCGCGTGATCCGCAGTTGGTAGTCGGGCACCTGCGGGCCGGGCAGGGCCGCTTCGTAGAGGCCGTCGGGCTGCACCGGGCGCGCTGCGGTGACACCCTCGGCCGTCACGATGTCGACGGCAGTGGCGTCGGGGCGCAGCACGCGCACGATTACCTGGTTGCCCTCGGCGTGCGGGCCGAGCACGCGGTGGGGATCGCGGTGTTCACCGCGTGTCACCCGCGCCAGTTCGTCGCTGACGGTGACGGTCATGCCACACGCAGCCGCGCCACGGCGGCCTCCGGAATCTCGACCCACGCCGGGCGGTGCGCCCGCTCGTAGGCAACTTCGTACAGGGCCTTTTCCAATTCGAACGCCTCCATCAACGCAACGGCATCGGCGTGGTTGCGCGGCACGAGGTCGTGGCCGTGGATCGCTTCCCAGTAGCTCTCCAGGAACTCGACGCGGTTGTGCCGTTCCCACGCGCGCGCCAAGCCGCGTACGTCTTCGTCTTGCTCGCGCGCCGCGATCGACGCCGCGTAATCAAACGAGCGCACCATCCCGGCCACGTCTTTGAGCGGCGAGTTCGGGGCGATGCGCTCGATCTCGCGGCGCGCGGGCTCGCCTTCGAAGTCGCACACGAACCAGGACTCGTCGGTGCGCATCACCTGACCGAGGTGATAATCGCCATGCACGCGGATCAGCGCGCCACCGTCTTCGAGCACGGCGAGCTTCGACGCCGTCTCGCCACCGGCCACCGATTTCGCCAGGAGTTCGGCGTTGGCGCGCTCGGTACCGAACGCGTCGGCGAGGGCGACGTGCATCTCAGCGGTGATGGCGCCGAGCCGGCGGGCGTCGGGGGCGAAGTCGCCGCCGGCGGACTCAGGTTCGGCGCCTTCGGCGAACAACTGGCGCAGCGACGTAAGCGCCAGCGTCCAGCCGTCGGTGGCGCCGGCGAGGAACGGTTGCAGCACGGCGAGGTCGCGCCCGTCGCGCTGCCAACGCGCCAGCACGTCGGGCACGTGGGCGAAGCCGACGCGGCGCAGCGCCTGGGGGACGTCGACGTCGGGGTTCGGCCCGTCGCCCACCTTGCGGAACAACTTGAGCAGCACACGTTCGTCGAACACGAACGAGGTGTTGGACTGCTCGGCCGCGAGGTGCCGCACCGACGACACCCGCTCGTCGGGCGCGACGACGTGGAGCAACGCGTACGCGTCGTTCACGTTGTCGTCGACCTCGACGCCGTCGGGGTCGACCACGAGTTGATAGCGGTGGCCGTCGCTCGCCACGAACACTTGGGTCAGCGGCGGGTCGCCGGCCAACTCCGTGCGCGCGAGCACCTCGGCGGTCGCGGCGTTGCCGGCGAACCACCGGCGACCGTCAAGCAGTTCGCGGACGCGCTCGTCGGAGATCACTGTTCTTCGCCCGGACACAGTTGGAACCAAAAGAACCCGTGCGGCGGCAGGGTGATGAAGTACGGCAACTCACCGATGCGCGGGAATGGCACGCGGCCAAGCAGTTCGACGGGCGCGTAGCCGTCGAAGCGCTGGAGCGGCAGCTCGACGGGTTGCGCCCGCGACGAGAGATTGTTCACACACAGCACGACGTCGTTCTCGTGCTCACGGATGAACGCCAGCACCGAGGGGTTGTCGCAGTGGACGATGTCGAACGAGCCGACGCCGAACAACGGATGCTGCTTGCGGACCGCGATCATGCGGCGCATCCAATGCAGCAACGACGACGGGTTCTTCATCTGGGCTTCGACGTTGCACGCCTGGTACCCGTAGACCGAATCCATAAGCGGGGGCAGGTACAGCTGGGCGAAGTCGGCGCGGCTGAAGCCGCCGTTGCGGTCAGGCGACCACTGCATCGGCGTGCGCACCGAGTCGCGATCGCCGAGGTAGATGTTGTCGCCCATCCCGAGTTCGTCGCCGTAGTACAGGACGGGACTGCCGGGGAGGCTGAAGAGCAGCGCGTGCAACAACTCGGCGAGGTTGTCGTTGTTGTCCACGAGCGGCGCCAGGCGGCGGCGAATGCCGATGTTCACCTTCATGCGCGGGTCTTTGGCGTACTCGGCGTACATGTAGTCGCGCTCTTCGTCGGTGACCATCTCCAGGGTCAACTCGTCGTGGTTACGCAGGAAAATGCCCCACTGGCAGCCCGCAGGAATGTCAGGCGTCTGCGCCAGGATCTCCGTGATCGGATAGCGCTGCTCGCGCCGTACGGCCATGAAGATGCGGGGCATGACCGGGAAGTGGAACGCCATGTGGCACTCGTCGCCGTCGCCGAAGTAGTCGACGACGTCGGCGGGCCACTGGTTCGCCTCGGCCAGCAACACGCGGTCGGGGTACAGCGCGTCGACTTCCTTGCGGACCTGTTTCAGGTACTCGTGCGTCTCGGGCAGGTTCTCGCCGTTGGTGCCGTCGCGCTCGAACAGGTACGGCACGGCGTCGAGGCGGAAGCCGTCGAGGCCGCGGTCGAGCCAGAAGCGCAACACGTCGAACATCGCCGCCTGCACATCGAGGTTGTCGTAGTTCAGGTCCGGCTGATGGCTGAAGAAGCGGTGCCAGTAGTACTGACCGCGGCGCGCGTCCCACGACCAGTTCGACGGCTCGGTGTCGACGAAGATCACCCGTGCTTCGGACCAGCGCGTGTCCTCGTCGTTCCACACGTACCAGTCGGCCTTCGGGTTGACTCGGCCTTGCCGCGACTCCTGAAACCACGGGTGCTGATCGCTGGTGTGGTTCATGACGAGGTCGGCGATGATGCGGATGCCGCGCCGATGCGCCTGCTCGATCAACTCGCTCACGTCGTCGATGTCGCCGTACTCGGGCAGGACCGAGAAAAAGTCGCTGATGTCGTAGCCGCCGTCGCGCAGCGGCGACTTGTAGAACGGCAACAGCCACAGGCAGTCCACGCCGAGCCACTCGATGTAGTCGAGCTTCTCGATGAGGCCGCGCAGATCGCCGGTGCCGTCGGCGTTGCCGTCGTAGAAGCCGCGAGTGAGCACTTCGTAGAAGACGGCGCGTTGGTACCAGGTGGGATCGCGGGGCGGCATCACCAGCGACAGCTGGGTGGCGTGATCGGTCGCGGTCACGGATGCGCCTCGCGAATGTGGAGGATGTGCGCCGGCTCGGCCGGCGACAAGCGCACGTACGGGTTGGCGCCGTACCAGACAAAGGTGGTGTCGGTGATCTCGTCGTGGGCCTCATAACGCCCGCGGTCGCCGACGCCGAGGGCCCACACGTCGAGGCCCAGCGTGTCCTCCTGCGGGTTGTGGGGGTCGAGGTTGACGACGACGAGCACGACGTCACTGCCGTCAGCCGTCGCCTTCGAGTACACGAGCATCTCGTCGTTGCCGCTGTGGTGAAAGGTGACGTTGTCGAGCTCGGTCAGCGCTGGGTGGTGTCGGCGGATCTCGTTGAGCCGCGTCAGGAACGGCGCCAGCGAGTCCGGTCGGTCGAAGTCTCGGTGCTTGATCTCGTACTTCTCCGAATGCAGGAACTCTTCGTTGCCGTCGGAGAATGGTTCGTTCTCACACAGTTCGTACCCGCTGTAGACGCCGTAGGACGGGCTCAGCGTCGCCGCCAGCACCAGGCGTTGCTTGAACACACCGGGATGACCGTTGCGCAGCGGCCCACTGAGGATGTCGGGCGTCGTCGGCCAGAAGTTCGGGCGCATGTAATCGACCGTCGGGCCGTACGCGAGTTCCTCGACGTAGTCGCGCAACTCGTGCTTCGACGTCCGCCACGTGAAGTACGTATAGCTCTGGCTGAAGCCGACTTCGGCGAGCTTGGCCATCATCTTCGGCCGCGTGAACGCCTCGGACAGGAAGACGATGTCGGGGTGGTCGGCGTGCACCTGGGCGATCAGCCACTCCCAGAACGTGAGGGGTTTCGTGTGCGGGTTGTCGACGCGGAAGATGCGCACGCCGTGGCCGATCCAGAAGTCGACGACTTCCTTGCATGCGTCCCACAGCGCCCGCCGGTCCGACTCCTCGTCGGGCCAGAAGTTGATCGGGTAGATGTCCTGGTACTTCTTCGGCGGGTTCTCGGCATACTGGATCGACCCATCGGGCCGCTGGTGGAACCACTCGGGGTGTTCCGCGACCCACGGATGATCCGGCGAGCACTGCAGGGCGTAGTCGAGCGCGACGTCGAGGTGCAGTTCGTCGGCGCGGGCTACGAAGGCGTCGAAGTCGGCGATGTCGCCCAGCGCGGGCTCGATCGCGGTGTGGCCGCCCGACGCGTTGCCGATGGCCCACGGGCTCCCGGGATCGGAGTCGTCGGGCGTCAGCGAGTTGTCGCGACCCTTGCGAAAGCTGCTGCCGATCGGGTGGACCGGCGGTAAGTACACCACGTCGAAGCCCATGGCGGCCACGGCGTCGAGGCGCGCCGTGGCGCCGCGCAAGCCGCCGTAGGAACGCGGAAACAGCTCGTACCACGCGCCCACCGCGGCGCGCTCGCGGTCGATCCACACGCGCTGGACCGGCGACTTGGTGGCGTCGCTGCCCGACAGCTCCGACAGCGCCCCGACGAGCTCGGGCGTGAGCGCCGCGTCGAATCGTTCCTGCGCCGGGCGCTGCGGGTCCCGCAGCGCTTCGAGGGCGTAGCGCACGTGCTCGCGGTCGACCCGGTGCAGCCGGCGCGTCCGGCTCTCGAGCAGGCGAGCCCCCTCTTCCAGTTCGAGATCGACGTCCGCGTTGGCGTGCAACTTCGCCGCGGTGTCGTGGCGCCACGTCCCAAAGGCGTCGGTCCACGCTTCGACGTAGAACTCGTGCAGCCCGAGTTCGGTCGGCTCGAGGCTGGCGGCCCAGGCGTCGTTCACTCCAGCCGCCATGGGCGTGACCTGCCACTTCTTGCTGCCCGCCACCCGCCATGCCACCCGCGCCGCCAGCACATGGTGGCCGTCGCGGAAGATGTCGGCCGACACGCGCAAGCGGCGGCCGACGACTCCCTTCGCCGGCAGACCGGTGGGCGTGCGTGGACGCACGTTGTCGACGACGATCCCGCGCTTCATCAGGGATGGCCGTACCCGCTGCCGCCGATCTCCAATGCGTTGTTCACCAGATCGACACGGACTTCGAGGCTGCCTCGATGCATCTCGAGGCGGTTCGGGGCCGGCGACGTAACCGTGACCGGCCCCGGGTTCGCTTTGCGTAGCGCGATGAGGTCACGGTGAAACGCCAGCATGCGGGCGTGCGGCGGCGTTTCACGCTCGTCCCATCGCAGCGCGGACGCGGCGAAGGTGTCGGGATTTTGTGGATCCGGGACGTCCTCGGGCTTCCAACCGAACGCGGCGAACTCGCTCCGGCGGCCGTCGCGCACCGCCTGCCCCAGCGCCGGGTTCTGGTGATCCGTGAAGTACTGGAACGGCGTCGACGCCGCCCACTCCTCGCCCATGAACAGCAGCGGCGTGAACGGGCCGAGCACTACGAGGGCGGCGGCGATCCGTTGCTTCTCTGGCCCGACAAGGTGGCACAGCCGCTCGCCGCGGGCACGATTGCCAATCTGGTCGTGGTTCTGGGCGAAGCCCACGAGGCGACTCGGGTCGACGTCGCCGACGGCTAGCGCGGCCACCAAGCGGTCGAGCGTGCCGAAGCCCTTGTAGTAGCCGCCCTGCTCGCCGGTGAGCAGCGAGTGCAACGCGTGGTGGAACGCGTCGAACCACTGGCCGTCGAGGCCATAGTCGTCGACCAAGCGCGGTTCGAGGGTTTCGTGCTCGGCGATCACGAGCTTGGGCGTGTCGAGGCCGTGCGCCGCGTCGGCCAGCTCCTCGAGAACGTGGGTCGGCGACTGGTCGTACAGTGCGTGCACCGCGTCGAGCCGCAGGCCGTCGACGGCGTAGTCGCGCAGCCACTGGAGCGCGTTGTCGACGATGAAGGCGCGGACTTCGGCGCTGCCGGGACCGTCGAGGTTCAGCGCCGGGCCCCACGGCGTCTCGTAACGGTCGGTGAAGTACGGGCCGAATGCCGGCAGGTAGTTCCCGTCTGGTCCGAGGTGGTTGTAGACGACGTCGAGGATGACGGCGAGACCGCGGCGGTGGCAGCCGTCGACGAAGGCGCGGAAACCCGCCGGGCCGCCGTAGTGCTCGTGCGGCGCGTAGAGGTCGACGCCGTCGTAGCCCCACCCGCGGGTGCCCGGAAAGGCGGCGATCGGCATCACCTCGACCGTCGTGACGCCGAGGTCGACCAGGTCGTCGAGCCGATCGATCGCGGACGTGAAGGTGCCACCTTCGGTGAAGGTCCCGACGTGGAGTTCGTAGACGATCGAGTCCGCCAGCGGCGGCGGCGTGAAGGACGGTGGCGGAACAAGCGTCACCACGGCCGAGGCATCGTGTACGCCGTCGGGCTGGCGCGCGCTGCGCGGGTCGGGCATCGGCGCGCCACCATCGAGCGCGAAGGTGTACCGGTCGCCGTCGCCGAGCTCACACGGCGCTTCCCACCACTCGCCCGCCCGCGTCATGGGTACGGGCGCGCCGTTGCGGTCGAGGACGACGCTCGACGCGTCCGGCGCCCACACCCGCGGGCGGGTCAACGGGTGAAGAGGGCTACGGGCGAGCCCTCGAGTCGGTTCGTCCACCCGCCTGCGGGCAGCGCCACCCGCGCCACGTCGGCACCGGGGCGCACCGGCACGACAACCACGACGTCGTCGCCGCGGGCGAAGGCCACCACGCCTTCGTCGCTTTCGATCGGGCGATACGCGCCAGCGAAGGCCTGCGGGAACGCACGGCGCGCTTCGAGCGCGGCGGCGATCACCGCCATCTTGGCCCAGCCGTCGCCGCCGCGACTCGCCAGCGTCCTGGCCCGCAGGTCGAAGTCGACCGGGCGACGGTTGTCGGGATCGACGAGCGACAGATCCCAGAACTCGGTGCCCTGGTACGTATCAGGCACGCCGGGCGCCGTCAGCCGCAGCAACGTCTGCGCCAGCGCGTTTACGTTTCCCGCCGGGGCCAGCGACTCGACCAGTTCAGGCAGCGCCGCGTCGCTCGCCGCGGCGCGCGCCGCGGCGTCGACGGCGCGCTCGTAGGCGTCGTCGGGCTCCCCCCACGACGTGTGCGTACCGGCCTCGCGCACTGCCTTGCGCATGTAGGCCGCCAACCGCTCCTCGTTGATCGGCCACGCGCCGACGACGGTCTGGAGCAAGAGATAGGCGGTCGGCCCGTCGATACCGTCGTGGCTGACCATCCACTTTGCGGCGTGGTCCGCCCACCAGCCGGGCCGCGCCGTGATCGCCGCCAGCCGGGCGCGCACGTCCTCGCCGCGCTTGGTGTCGTGCGTCGCCGTCGTGAGCATGCCGGCCGGATGCAATTCGGCCGCACGCGCGCACGCCGCGTGCCACTCCGCGACGGACACACCGAACGCGTCCGGGTTGCCACCCACTTCGTTGAGGGCCACGAAGCGGGTGTAGTCGTAGAAGGCGCGATCCTCGACGCCCTTCGCCATCGCCGGGCCGGTCAGCATCTGGAAGCGGTCAGCACCCTCGTCACCGCCGCCGACGCGCAGCAGCGCTCGTTCCACGCGGTCGATGGCGTCGACGCGGTCGGGCATCAGCGTCCGCACGCGAGCACACGTCGCCTCGATCACGGCGACGTCGGCGGGCGACACGTCACCGCGGCGCGTGTAGGTGCGGTACACCGGCCACTCGATCGCCAGTGCGCGAATCACGTCGGCCAGCGAGGCGTCGCCGAAGGCGCGCGCCACCCGGGCGACATCCTGGCGTAAGCCGGCATCGAGGGCGTGCGCCTTGCCGGCGCGCACGGCGTCGCTCCACGTGCGGCGGTCGCCGGTCAGGTCGACGTAGAGAGCGTCGAGTGCGGGGAGCGCGGCGGGGTCGACGAACAAGCCGAGCACCCGCGACGCGAATTCGTATCCCGTGGTGCCCGCAACCGGCCACGTACGGGGCAACGCCTCGTCGCCTTCAAGGATCTTCTCGACCACGACGTACCGCTCGGGGGCCATCGCCCGCAGCCGTTCGAGATACCCGCGCGGGTCGCGCAGTCCGTCGACGTGGTCGACCCGCATCCCTTCGACGGCCAGCTCGGCGATGCGCCGGTGCGTCAGCTGGAAGACGCGGGGCTCTTCCTGGCGCACCGCCGCGAGCTCGTCGTAGTCGAAGAAACGCCGGTACCTTCCCGTCTCCCGGTCGCGGTCGAACACGTACGCGTAGGCCGGATCGCGCCACCAGCGGTTGGCGTCGGCGGCGGCCATGTGGTTGGGCACGATGTCGACGAGCAAGCGCAGCCCGGCCGCGTCCACGGTGTCGCGCAGGTGGGCGAAGCCGTCGTCGCCGCCGAGCTCGGCGCGTACGCGCGTCGGATCGACGACGTCGTAGCCGTGCGTGCTACCGGGCCGCGCCTCGAAGATCGGCGACAGGTACACGTCGGTGATGCCGAGGGCAGCGAGATACGGCACGACCGACGCCGCGGCGGCGAAACCGAACGACGGCGTCAGCTGAAGGCGGTAGGTGGACGCCGCGCGGCGTTCGTCAGCGGTTGCGTTCATGCAGCAGCACCCGGAGGGAACGATCGGTCACGGTGACCGTCGTACCCGCCTTGTGCTCGCTGCCGGTATGGAAATTCACGCCGGGGTCAGCGGTGTCGACCACGGTGTGCCACGCGTCGCCGAAGCTGTCGTCGGGCAGCACGAAGTCGAGCGGGCCGTCGTGGGCGTTGAGCAACAGCAGCAGGCTGTCACCGCGTATCGGATCGCCGCGATCGTCAGGCTCGGTGATGTGCTCGCCGTTCAGGAACACGGCGACGGCGCGGGCGTAACCCTGCGACCAGTCGTCCTCGGACATCGGGTTCCCGTCGGGCCGGAACCAGGCAATGTCGGTGACGGCGACACCGTGGATTTGGCGGCCCTGGTACCAGCGTCGGCGCTGCAGGACGGGCTGCTCGCGCCGGAATCGGATGAGGCGGCGCACGAAATCGTGGAGATCGGCGTTGTCGCGCAGCAGGTTCCAGTCGAACCACGAGATCTCGTTGTCCTGGGCGTAGCCGTTGTTGTTGCCCTGCTGGGTGCGACCGAACTCGTCGCCGCCGAGCAACATCGGCACGCCCGCTGACAAGAACAGCGTGGCAAGGAAGTTGCGTTGCTGCTTGCGCCGCAGCGCGTTGATGGCGTCGTCGTCGGTCGGCCCCTCGACGCCATGGTTCCACGAACGGTTCGTGTTGTCGCCGTCGTTGTTGTCCTCGCCGTTCGCCTCGTTGTGCTTCTCGTTGTAACTGACGAGGTCCGCGAGGGTGAACCCGTCGTGGGCGGTTACGAAGTTCACCGACGCCGACGGGCGCCGTCCACCCCATTCGTACAGGTCGGAGCTGCCGGTGAGCCGGTACCCAAGCTCGCCGAGCTTCTGTTCGTCACCGCGCCAGTAGTCGCGGATCCAGTCGCGGTACTTGCCGTTCCACTCGGACCACATCGGCGGGAAGTTGCCCACCTGATAGCCACCCTCGCCGACGTCCCACGGCTCGGCGATGAGCTTCACGCGGCTCACGATCGGGTCCTGCTGGATGAGGTCGAAGAACGCGGACAGGCGGTCGACGTCGTGGAGTTCGCGGGCGAGCGTCGACGCGAGGTCGAAGCGGAACCCGTCGACGTGCATCTCGCTCACCCAGTAGCGCAGGCTGTCCATGATCAGCTGCAGCACGTGCGGGTTGCGCATGTTGAGGCTGTTGCCGCAGCCGGTGTAGTCGAGGTAGTACCGAGCGTCCTCGGGCGTGAGGCGGTAGTACGCCTCGTTGTCGTAGCCCTTGAACGCCAACACCGGCCCGAGGTGGTTGCCTTCGGCGGTGTGGTTGTAGACGACGTCGAGGATCACCTCGATGCCGGCGGCGTGCAGCGCTTTGACCATTAACTTGAACTCCTGCACCTGCTGGCCGCGCTGGCCGCTGGCGGAGTACGCGTTGTGCGGCGCGAAGTAGCCGATCGAGTTGTAGCCCCAGTAGTTGGTGAGGCCGCGCTCGAGGGTGGCTCCTTCGGGCACGAACTGATGGACGGGCAACAGCTCGACCGCGGTCACGCCGAGGTCCTGGAGGTACCGGATCACGGCGGGAGTGGCCAAGCCGGCGTAGGTGCCGCGCAGTTCCTCGGGCACGTCGGGGTGGAGCTGGGTCAGACCCTTGACGTGGGTCTCGTAGATGACCGTCTCGTGCAGCGGCGTGCGCGGGTGGCGGTCATTGTCCCAACTGAAGAACGGGTTGACCACGACCGAGCGCGGCACGAAGCGCGCACTGTCCGCGCGGTTCTGGCGCCGGCCCGTGGTGTCGTAACCGAACACGGCGCGGTTCCACGTGACCTGCCCCTCGATGGCTCGGGCGTACGGGTCGAGCAGGAGTTTGGCCGGGTTGCAGCGATGCCCCTGCGCCGGGTCGTGCGGTCCGTACACGCGGAACCCGTAGCGCTGGCCCGGCGCCACGCCGTAGAGGTAGCCGTGCCAGCAGTAGGCGTCGACCTCGGGGAGGACGTAGCGCGTTTCTTTGTTGTGCTCGTCGAATAGACACAGCTCGACGCGCTCGGCGACGCGGGAAAAGACGGAGAAGTTGGTGCCGGCCCCGTCGTAGCTCGCGCCAAGGGGATAGGGCAGTCCTGGTGCGACCCGCATGGCGGAGGAGGGTTACCCGTTTTTTTGGGGCGTACCCGCTAGCGGCGCGAAGGGAACAGCGTGCGGTGTTGTTTGACGAGGCGCAGGACGACGCCCACGAGGATGAGGTCGACGGCGATCGCGAGCAGGCCGGCGATATCCGCACCCGTCGTCGCGAACACGCTGCCGTTGGTGGACGACCCCGTGGCCGACGATGCCCCAGACGACCCGCCAGTGGCGTCGAGCGTCTGACCGAGCACCGCCACCGTGGGCGTCGTCGTCGGGTTGCAGTTACACACGATCGAGGCTTGGACTGTCCGCGGCTGCCCGTCGGCACCGACGCCTTCGAGAATCAGCGTGTGCAGCCCGTTCTCGACGTTCGGCACGCGGAAAGTGAAGTCGAGATTGCCATTGGCGTCGACGGGATGGGATCCGAGGTCGACGGGGTCGGAGTGGAACGTGGCGTGGACCGAGCTCAGCGGCAGCCAACCCGTCGAATGCACGGTGATTCCGTCGCGCGGGCAGGTCGGTGTGGTCGACGTGACGAGGTTGCCGTTGGCATCGCGCAACTCGATGCTCGAGGTCAACGGATAGTTGGTCTGGGCCGCCGCGGGCGTCACCGCGCCCAAAAGCAAGAACAGACCGGCCGTTACGCCGATAAGTACGTGTCTGAGACAAATCCGCCGCGTCGTCGTGTCGCTCCTCACTGGACTAGTTCAACGAGTTCACGGCGATTTTGACGCGCAACTCATACGCCAGATTTCGCCCGTTGGCTCCCATTGCGCGCGGGTAAAACCTCTGCATGCCACCAGAACTGCTCGATCTCTATCGAAAGGCGTCGGTGTGGGCCATCGAGAAGGTCAACGGCGCCCACGATCTCGACGCCGCCACCCCGTGCGACGAGTGGAACCTGCGCACGCTCCTCGACCACATGCTCGAAACCCAGCAGTACTTCGCCGCCACCGCGGAGGGCCGCGAGGCCTCGCCGCCGGCGCCCACGCCACCGGCGCAGATCAGCGACGACCCGGCTGCCGATCTGACGGCGGTGCGCGATGCGATCGTTGCGAGCTACGCCGACGCCGACGTGCTCGCGAACAAGGGCTTCGGACTCGGCGCCGCTGCCGGCGACTTCCTCATCCACGGCTGGGACGTCGCGCGCGCCACCCAGCAGGACGCCACCATGCCGCCCGACCTCGCCGAGGGCGTCTTCAATTTCGTCTACGGGCAGTTCACCGCCGAGAACCGGCAGGGCGTGTTCAAACCGGAGATCCCCGTCGCCCCCGACGCCGACATCCAGACGAAACTTCTCGCCTACACCGGACGCCGCGCGGCGTGAGTCCGCTCAGTCGGCCGGACAGCACACCTCGAGTTCCATCCCGTCGGGGTCGCGGAAGAACAGCGACCACTCGTGACCCAACTGCTGGATCTCCCCGACTTCCTGGGCGCCGGCGTCCTTGAGGCGCTGCTGCACCTCTTCGAGTGTCGCCTTTGAGTCGACGGCGAGGCCGAAGTGGTCGACGGCGCCGCGGTGGCCCTGCCTCCGGCGCTCACCGATGATGTCGTCGGCCGCGACTTGGAAGATGTTGAGCGCGGCGCCGCCACCGAGGTCGACGATTTTCATCCACGGGTGGTTGTCACTCTTCTCCACCTCGTAGGTGACAGTGGCGCCGAACGCCTGCTCGTAGAAGCGCACCGTCAGGTTCATGTCGGTGGTCAGCGTCGCAACGTGGTTGAACCCTCGCGTGATCGGCATGCACGCGACGGTAGCGACTCAGCGCATCGCGACGGGCTGCTCATCCTGCTCGATGCCTTCGTTGGCGACGAGAAATGCGATGGTCTTTCCGGCGACATCGTCAGTCGCCGCGCGTGGCAACCTGACGGCGATGAGCTTCGCCGACTGGGCCGATCTGCCGGGTGACGACGTCCTCCAACGCATCGTCGTCGTGTCGCCGCACTTCGACGACGCCGTGCAGGGGGCTGGCTTGCTGCTGGCGCGGCATCCGGGCGCGACGGTGCTCACCGTCTTCGGCGGCCCTCCTGCCGCGTACCCCGATCCGCCCTCGGAGTGGGATGCGCTCGGCGGATTCGCGTCGGGCGACGACGTCGTGGCGCTCCGGCGCGACGAAGACGTCGCGGCGTTGGCGGTGGTCGGTGCGGCGCCGCGCTGGCTCGATTTCGTCGACCATCAGTACCTCGACGCCGCGGCGCGCGCGACCGCCGACGACGTAGCCGCCGCGCTGCGCGTCGCCCTCACGGACCTGGCGCCCACCGCGATCTTCGTGCCCTTCGGCCTCGGCAATCCCGATCACGACCTCACGCACGCCGCGGCGCGCTTGCTCCTCGACGAGTTCGGCGACGTCGCGTGGTACTGCTACGAAGACGCCGGCTACAAACACATCCCCGGGCTGCTGGCGTGGCGCATCAGCGCGCTGTTCCGCTCGGGTTGGTGGCCCACACCGGCGGTCGTGCCGATCGACGACGACCTCGCCCGCCGCACCCGCGCCCTGCAGGCGTACGCCTCGCAGATTCCGCCCCTCCAACGAGACCACCTGCTCGACGACCGCCTCGACGCCAACCTCGGCGAGCAGCACTGGCGCCTCGCTCGCCCGCTCGCAGGATGGGAAGGGCTGAGCGAACTCCCGGGTTAAGAGGCCGCACTCGGCTGCGCCAGCTGGCCGGGGTGGGCGTCAGGCGGGATGTTGGGCACCAGCATCGACAGCAGCGCGCCGATGAACACGACGGTGGCGGCGAAGCCGGCGGCGGGCACCGAGCCGTCGGCGATGCCACGGCTGACGATGCCGCCGATCTCCGGGTTCGCTCCGGAGCGGGTAGCAGCGGAATCGAAGTTGCTGACGTTGTCGACGATGCCGGCCTGCGCCTGCGGTGACAGGCCCGGCACGGACTTGAGGTCGCCGCGGATGTGCGATCCCGCCTGCGAAAGCAGGATGGCGCCGATCACCGCGATGCCGAGGGACGTGCCGACCTGGCGCACCATGCCGGCCGCGCCTGACGCCGAACCCGCTTTCTGCGGCGGGATGTCGCTCAGCACGACGTTGGTCAACTGGCTGGTGGCGAACCCGATGCCGATGCCGTGGAGAACCAGCGCCGGCAGCAGCGACAGGAACGTCGTGTGCGGACCGAACGCGATGGCGTAGCCGACGATGCCAGCCGCCTCGAAGAACAGACCGACGGTGATGACATACTTCGGCCCGTACCTGCGGCTCAGCAGACCACCGATCCAGCCGCCGCCGAAGGCGCACGCACCCGCGGGCAACAGCCACGTCCCGGTGCGGATGGCCGACAGGTGCAAAGACGCCTGCATGAAGATCGGCAGGATGAAGAAGGCACCGAATTCGCCCATCGCCAGCACGAGCGTGTTGATCAGCCCGTAGCGGAACCCGCGGTGCACGAGGTCACGGAAGTCGAAGATGACGGGCTTGCCCTGCTCGGCTCGGCTGTCCTCCAGCACCACGAAGAAGGCGAGGAACGCCGCGCCGGCGAGGATCGACCACGGCACCGGTGACAAACCCAAGACGCGCGTCGATGTGATCGCCTTCACCGCGCCGTAGCGCGCCGCCTCGATGATGCCGAACACGACACCGAGGAGCCCGAGCGTGACGACGATCAGCCCCGGTATGTCGATCCCGCCGCCGCGGTCGTCCCTCGACTCGCGTACGACGAACACGGCGGCGAGCACCGCGGCCGGAGCGATGATCACGTTGACCCGGAACGCCCAGCGCCAGGAGTAGTCACTGGTGAGGATGCCGCCGATGTAGGGGCCGAGCGCTCCGGCGCCGCCGGCGACTGCGCCCCACACCGCGAACGCCAGGCCGCGCTCGCGTCCCTGGAACGTCGCCGAGATGATGGCGAGGGTGGCGGGCAGCATCATCGCCGCGCCGACGCCTTCGATCAGCGACTCGCCGATGAACAACTGCAACGCCGAGTGCGACACCGACGCGAACGCGGAGCCGCCGGCGAAGAGCAAGGCGCCGATGAAGAACAGCTTCCGGCGGCCGATGACGTCGCCGACGCGACCGAAGCTGATCAGCAGCGACGCGAACGCGAGCGCGTAGCCCGAGATCACCCACTGCAACGCCGAGACGCTGGTGTGCAGCTCGCGCACGATCGTCGGCACGGCGACGTTCACGATGGTGTTGTCCAGCACGATGATGAACAGCGACATCGACAACACGAACAGCGCGATCCACCGCTTCGGATCGGGCGGCGCGTCGGTAGCTCCGGGCCAACTCATGCCCGGCATCCTGTCAGGCGCGCCGGGTCAGGCCGTGTAGCGCCGCACGATGTCGGTGGCGACGTCGCGCAGCTTGCGGTTCTCGTGCTGCGACTGCTCGACGAGCGTCTTGAAGGCGTCGTCGGGATTGCACTGCCGCGTCACCATGATGATGCCCTTGGCCTGTTCGATCGTGGCCCGCGACGCCATCGCCTCGCGCAGCTGGTCGGCGAGTGCCTTGTGTTGGAAAAGAGCGGCAGCCACCTGGCCCGCCAGGCTGGCGTGCCCGGCGATGACCTCGGCGAGGGACACGTCCTCGGATTCGAACCGGTCCGTTTGGCGTGAGTACAGGTTCAGCGCGCCGATGAGCTTCGCCTCCGACGTCAACGGCACCGACAGCATGCTGCGGAGGCCGAGCTTGGCGGCTCGCGGCATGTACGACGGCCATCGCGCCTCGGCGGTGGCGTCGCGCACGCGGAACACGAAACCGCTGCGGGCGGCGTCGAGGCAGGGTCCTTCTCGTTCGACGAACTGTGTCTCGTCGAGCGTGCGGGCCCACTCGTCGCTGGCGGCGGCCGCGTGCGGGCCGGCCTCGGAAAAGGAAGTAAGCGAGGCGCCCTCCGCGCCGGGAACGCTCTGCACCGCGATGGAGCAGATCTCGTCGAGGGCGGACGGCAGGTTTTCGTGCCGGAGCACGACCCCGCTGAGCGCGGCTAACTGCTCGAACGCTTCATCGGGTAGGCCCATACGTTCTGTCGTGCCCGGGCGGGGCCTGCCGCAGTCCGCCGGCTAGCGAATGCCCTCCCACAAGGCGCGTTCGTCGCCCGCCGGATCGTCGAGCAGCCCGGGGGTGTCGCTGCCAAAGCGCCGCGTGGCGCGACGGTCGAGGTCGTAGCGCTCCCAGGGCTCCTTGCCGGCCGCGATGTCGATCCACGCCCCGTTCGTTTCCTTCGCGAGGGCGCGCTCGCGCTCACCGATCTCACCCACGAGACCGTCGACGCCGCGCTTGTGCACGTTGTCGAACACGAACGGGATCTCGATGGCATGACAAGCGCCGAGCGCGCCGCCGAATGCCGTCGACTTGTGGCCGAACTCGTACAGGTAGACGTCGTCGCGTTGCGTCGCTTGTGCCTCGAGCATGCGGATCGCGGGAATGCGGAAGATGAAGTCGGTGACGATGGCGCTCCACACGTCGTCGGGCGACTGACCCGGACGGTTGGCGGTGTAGGCGTCGACGATGTCCGCGCCGCGGTCGCCGAGCGCGCCCTGGGCCCGCGTGCGCAGCGCGTCGGTGTCGAGCGGCTGGCTGGCGGCGCGCAGCATCGCCCCGAACAGCTTGAACTCGTCAGTCGTCGTGCCGGTGACGACGCGCACGTCCGCCGCGTTGCCGCCGCGGATGGCCTCGATCGGCGCGACGGGAATGGTCGGCGTGTCGATCACTGGCTGGAACGGCAGCCCGGCGCTCGAGAGACCCACGCCACCGCTCTGCGCCCGTAGGTTCACCGCCGCCTGCGCCGCCATCAACGTGTCGACGTCGACGGACAGCAGCGCGGCGGGGTCGGTCGTGCCGAGTTCGGCGAGCACGAGGTTCGTGATCTCGGCCGCGTGGTCGCGGCTCGACGCGTTCTGCGCCGCACCACTTTGCGCGATCGCGGTGGTGAACAGGCCGCGGGCGCGGGGTGAGCCGAGGATGCAGCCAATGCTCATGCCGCCCGCCGACTCGCCGAAGATCGTGACGCGCTGCGGGTCGCCGCCGAACGCCGAGATGTTGTCGCGCACCCACTCCAGGGCGGTGATCTGATCGCCGATGCCGGCGCTGCCCGAGTCGGCGTACGCATCGCCGAGCAGACCGCTGACGTCCATGAACCCAAGGGCGCCGAGGCGGTAGTTCAACGACACCACCACGACGTCGCCGTTGCGGGCGAACGACTCGCCGTCGTACCACGGCACGCTCCCCGACCCGCCGACGAACGCACCGCCGTGGATCCACACGAGCACGGGACGGGCACCGTCGAGGCCGGGCGTCGTGATGTTCAGGCTCAGGCAGTCCTCGCCTTGACCACCCATCTGGCCGCCGAGCGCCGACTCGAGCGGCGACGGCGGCTGCGGCGCAGCGGGGCCGCGGCGCGTGGCGTCGCGCACGCCGTCCCACGGATCGACGGGCTGGGCGGGCAGGAAACGGTTGGCGCCGGCGGTACTCGCCGCGAACGGCACCCCACGGAACTGGAGAACTGCCGGTCCCCGCTCGGTGAGCTCGCGCCCTTCGATCTTCCCGGCCGTCGTCGTCGTAATCATTCGCGTAGGTGTAGTCGATGTCACGCGTTACATGCCGCCGCGCGACGGGTACTCGTCCAGGGTGGAAACCACACCTGGAACCACATCAGGAACGACCCGCCGCGGCGTCGAACTCCGCTTCGGGTTGCGCGCCGTCCTTCTGATCGTGGCGATCTTCATGTTCGTGCTCGCCGTCATCCTCGACGCGAACGCCTTCGACGTCGCGATGATCGGTCTCGCCTGTCTCTCCGGCTCGATGTTGGTGAACGAATTTGGTCTCGACGGACGACCACCCGGCGACTGAGGACCTCGGCGATCGGTTCCGGCTCGGAGCGTGGCGCTTCGACACGCCGATCGTCGACGTCTACGACGGACGCGACCTGCGCCTTGACCGTCCCGTTCAGGTGCGGCTGCTGAAGCCGGTCGTCAAGCGCAGTCCTGACGCCGCGGCGCGCTTCCTCGCGGCGGCACGAAGGGCAGCGGCGGTCGTCGATCCGCACCTCGTGGCCGTGTACGACAGCGGCGAGATCGGCGGGCGTACGTGCATCGTCACCGAAGCACCGACGCAGCGACTCTCCGAAGCGCGGCGCTCGCTGTCACCCGACGAACTGGCGCGCGTCGCTGCCGACTTCGAAGCGGGGTTGCGCGCCGCCCACGCCGCGGGACTCGTCCACGGCGCCATCGACGACACCGCATTGCTCGTGGACGACGACGGCACCGGCAAGCTGGCCGACGCCGGCATCTATCCCGCGTTCGCCGGGGTTGTGCCGCGGTCGCCGCTGGCCCAGACGGAACCGCCGAGCGTCGAGGGCGATCGCCGCGCCCTGGCGGCTCAGTTGACGATGCCCATCGCCGCAACGCAGACGACCGCCACGATGGAAGCGCCGGTTCCGGCGTCGCCGCTCGCGACGCGACGGCGACCGCCGGCGCGTTCCGCCATCGCCTGGTTGGTAGCCGCCGCGGCGATCGCCGGGCTGGTGGTCGTTTCCCTACGCGACGACGACCCGCCGACACCGGGCCGCGCGGAGCCCGCAGCGCATCACACCGATCTGCCTCCCGAGATCCCCGGGCGCTGAACGCTCGTCGTGGCCGTCAGCGACGTCGACCTCGACGAGCTCGCGCGCGCCGCGCTCGACCTCGACCGGCTGCGCGCCGGGCAGCGCCGCGCCGCGGCCGCGGCGATCGCCGGTCGTGACGTGCTGGCGGTGATGCCAACGGGCTACGGCAAGTCGGCGGTGTACAAGCTGGCCGCGGCGGCGATCGACGGGTGCACCGTCGTCATCTCGCCGCTCGTGGCGCTCCAGCACGACCAGGTGACCGCCCTCGCGACCGAGGCGGCCGGTGCGGCGGCCGAGGTGAACGCCAACGTGAGCGAGAGCGAGCGGGTGCGCATCTTCGACCGCCTGGCACGCGACGAACTCGAGTTCGTGTTCCTCGCGCCCGAACAACTCGCCCGGCCGGACACGCTCGACGCGTTGCGCGCCGCCCAGCCGTCGGTGTTCGTGGTCGACGAGGCGCACTGCATCAGCGCGTGGGGTCACGACTTTCGTCCCGACTACCAGCGCCTCGGCGACGTCATCGACGCGCTCGACCATCCCGTCGTCATCGCGCTCACGGCGACGGCGGCGCCCCCGGTGCGCGCCGAGATCGTCGAGCGGCTGCACATGCGCGATCCCGAAGTCGTCGTGCACGGCTTCGGGCGTCCCAACATCGCGCTGTCCGTCGAGCACTTCCGCGACGGCGACGACAAGGACGCGAGCGTCATCACCCGCACCGGCGAGCTGGCCGAGAGTGGCCGCGCCGGGATCGTGTACGTCGCCACGCAGAAGCGCACCGAGGAAGTCGCCGCCGCACTCACGGATGCCGGGACGCCGGCGGCGCCGTACCACGCCGGGCTCTCGCGGCGACGCCGTGACCTGGCGCATCACGCGTTCCTCGACGGCCGCATCGACGTCGTCGTCGCTACTACCGCATTCGGTATGGGCATCGACAAGCCCGACGTGCGTTTCGTGCTGCACGCCGACATCGCCGAGTCCGTCGACTCGTACTACCAGGAGATCGGCCGCGCCGGCCGCGACGGCAAGCCGGCGGAGGCGGTGCTGTTCTATCGCCCCGAGGACTTGTCGTTGCGGCGCTACTTCGGGGCGAGTGGTTCGGTTCGCGCCGCAGACGTGCTGGTAGTCGTCCACGCCGCCAAGCAGCGCGGACGCGTGACGGTCGAAGACATCGCGGCGCGCACCGATATGTCCGCCCGGCGAGTGACGCGCGTGCTCAACAAGCTGGCCGACGTGAATGCCGCGACCGTCGACACCTCTGGCACAGTGAAACTGCGCCGCGGGCTGTCGGCGCCCGCGGCGGCCAAGGCCGTCGACGACCTCGAAGCGGCGCGGCAGGACTTCGACCGGTCGCGCATCGAGATGATGCGCAACTACGCCGAGGCCCGCGGCTGTCGCGTCCGCTTCGTGCTCACGTACTTCGGCGAGACCTTCGACAAGCTGTGCGGGCGCTGCGACAACTGTGTGTCGGGCCGCAGCCAACAGGAGGCGGCCGCGGTTCGAAGCCCCTTCCGCGCCGGAGCTCGCGTGGCCCACGCCCAGTGGGGCGAAGGCCAGATCATCCGCGCCGAGGCCGACGTGCTCGTCGTGTTGTTCGACGAGGCGGGCTACCGGAACCTGTCGCTCGAGCTGGTGCTCGCCGGAGGGCTGCTCACACCGCTCGACGAGTCGCGCTAGGCGCCGCCCAGGGCCACCAGCAATTCGTGGGCGCGCCGCCGCAAGCCCGCCGCGATGTCATCGGCGACGAGCGGCGCCACCGCCTCCGCCAGATCGGCCACCAACGCTGCGAGACGCCGCACCTCCTCCGACGGCTCGTCGACCTTGATGTGCGAGAAGGGGAACGCCACATTGATGCGTGTGCCGTTGACGACGGACTTGTCGCCCTTTGTTTCGCCGGGTGACTCCATGGTCTGCACTCCTATCGGGTTTGGCGCGCGTAGGACGCAACGCCGGTGACCCGCCACCACGCCGCGGTCGCGCCCCGCACTTCGTCGCCGGCGAGCACGGCGGCGCGTCGCACGCCGGGCACGACCGCGTAATCGATCGACGAGCGGTAGCTCACCAGCGCCAGCACCCACCACAGCGCCCGCACGTATGCAAGCGCGAGCGCGGCGCCGTTCCACTCGTAGACGCCGCGGTATAGGCCGTTCTCGTCCGCGGCGACCCACAGCTTCGACACAAAGCCGGGGAAGCCGACGAACAACGGCGTGTTGAGCAAGCTCTCCGCCCGGAACAACGCGTGGCCCCAACCGCGCACGCCCCGCAGGCGGAACCCGACGACGAGTTGCACCACGTCGTCGCCCGCCGCACCCTGAACTTGCGTCTCGCGGTACACGCGGCCGGTGGTGCCGTCGGCGAAGTGAAGCTGCGCGCCGACGTTGTCGCTGGGTTGCACGATCTCGCGCCGCACCAGCAATACGAACGTCTGCGTGACACACCGCGCCAGCGCCCGGACGGCGTCACGCAGAGGCAACGGGTTCTCCACCGGACCAGCGAACGCCGTCGGACCCCCCGCCGGTAGGGCTGAAGGTCCCGGCCGACCGACCTACTTCGTGCAGCCGAGGCGCGCCGTGGCGGTGAGGCCGTCGGCGAGTTGCTGGCGTTCCGTGGCCGTCAGCTTGGCGTCGGGGTGCAGGCCGAACCACGTGTAATACGACGGCGGCATCGAGCCCTCGCGGACCGTTTCGGGTCCTTCGTGGCCGCCCTCCCGACCGCGCCCACACTCCGACACGTTCAACGCGGCGCGCCCGTCCTCGACGTGGTGGTTGATCCACCACGACACCGGCGCCACTTTCTCGTACCAGCGCGGCCGCGTCTGATTGCTGTGGCAGTCAGCGCAGGCGGCGGCGAAGAGTTGCTTCGTGCGCGCCGAGTCCCAGTTCGGCTCGGAGACAACGGGGTGATTCTTCACGCGAAACGGCACCAGCTGCGCCAGCGCGAACAGCGCGACAGCGAGTAGCACCAGCTTGGCGAGGCGCGTCACGACGCAGAGCCTCGCGCGCGGGCGAGCTAGCTGCTTCGCGCGGCGATCGCCCGGTGGACTTCTTCCATGTCGAGCGCCCGCGCCTGGGCGATGAGGTCGTCGAGGGCGGCGGCGGGCAGCGCCCCCGGCTGGGAGAAGAGGAGGACGCCTTCGCGGAAGAGCATCAACGTGGGGATCGAGCGGATGCCGGCGGCGCCGGCGAGCGCCTGTTCGGCTTCGGTGTCGATCTTGCCGAAGACGATGTCGTCGTTCTTCACGGCAGCGGCTTCGAACACGGGAGCAAACATGCGGCACGGCCCGCACCACGACGCCCACCAGTCGACCAGAACGATGTCGTTGTCGCGAATAGTCGGTTCGAAGGTTTCGGCGCTCAGGGCAACGGTGCTCATAGGCATCTCAACGCTCTTTCGCCTTGTGCTATTTCCACCACACCGGCTTGGGGTACAGCCCGCGGAACAGCTTGGGCGGCACGAACGGCTTCCACTCGCCTTCGGGTTGCGCCAGGCGATCGCTGATGGCGCCGATGGCGGCTGGGTTCACGCCGAGGCCGATGTGCGAGCTGTCGACTTCGATGTTCTCGCGCAGTGGTCCTTCGGCGTCGATGCACGACGACCAGTGCACGATCCCGTCGGTACGCGTGTAGATCGACGTGGCCGGCACGAGCAGCGGGGGCAACTCTTCTTCCGGCGGCAGGTCGATGCCATCGGTCGCGGCCACGACGTGGCGCGCCGCGTAACTGCGATACAGCCGGCCCACCGGCGTGCTCGACGCGTCGCGCAGGCGGTACGGGCTGCCGAGCGTGATGACCTGGCGCACCATGTCGGGAAACATGCGCGCCATCGCCCGGGCGTAGATGCCGCCGAGGCTCCAGCCGATGAGGCTCACCTTCGCCGAGTGCCGGTCGTGGAGCATGTGCAGGCGCTCGACCATGCCGCCGACGATCTCGGGCGTCGGGCCGATGTTGCGCCCGAGCCCCCAGGCGTGCACCCAGTAGCCCTGGCTGCGGATGACGCCGCGCAGGGGCACCGTGGAGAAGTCCGACGCCGAGAAGCCCGGCAGCACAAGCACGGGATGGCGATCGCCGCGCCCGAGCGTGCGCAGCAGCGGCGACGCGGCGACGAACGCGCCGACCTCGAAGGGAATGCGTTGTTCGAGAGCCAGGCGGCGAATGCCCGGCCGGTTCTCTGCATGGGTGGCGGTCACGCCACCGAACCTAACGGGCGAGCCGCGCGCGTTCGGACTGCCTGCGAGCGCGCGATCAGCATTGATAGGGATGTCCTATGGATCTGGCGGAAGTTGTGATACTTCTTATGTGGTGATTCCATGGGCGCATGACCGCGTCGACCTTCGCAGTGCTGGGCCTGATCGGCGCTGGCGTCGGGTTTCTGTCGGGCATGTTTGGCAAGGGCGGCTCCGCCGTTGCCACGCCCTTGCTGAGCGCAGCCGGTATTCCCTCCGTGATCGCGGTGGCGTCGCCATTGCCGGCGACGATTCCGACCACGATCGCGGCCGCGGCCGTCTACTGGCGACAGGGATGGCTCGACCGGCGCGTCCTGCAGACGACGCTGGTGTTCGGAGTTCCCGCGACCATCGCTGGCGCTGTCGTCACGAATTGGATCGCAGGCCATACCCTGGTGCTCGTCACCGACGCGGTCATTGCGGCGATCGGCGTGCGCCTGTTGTTCAGCCACTCCACCAACGACGGAGACCCGCGGCCGGCCCCGACGCGCTCGGCGATGTGGATCGGCCTCGGTGTCGGGTTCTCGGCGGGCCTGCTGGCAAACAGCGGAGGTGCACTCCTCGCGCCGCTGTACCTCACTGTGCTTCGTCTGCCCATCAAGCGCACGTTCGCCACGTCGTTGAGCGCGGCGACTGTGCTCGCGATCCCGGCCACGATCGTCCACGTGCTCCTCGGCCACATCGACTGGACCATCGTGGCCGTGCTCGCCGCCACCTCGGTTCCGCTGTCGATCGTCGGTTCGCGCGTCGCGGTGACGACCCAGTCGGCCCGCCTGGAGCGGATGTATGCCGTCGTTCTCGTCGCGCTCGGTGGCGCGTTCCTGGCGCACGGCCTGCTTTGAGCACGTCGGCGCCGCGCTAGCCGTGGAATTACGCCAGGTCGAGTACGTCGTGGCCGCCGTCGAGCACGGCGGGTTCGGCCGCGCCGCCGAAGCGCTCGGGGTATCGCAACCCAGCGTCTCGCAGGCCATCGGCGCGCTCGAACGCGAACTCGGCGTGGCGCTGTTTCACCGCCTCGGCCGCCGCGTTCAACTGACGTCGGCTGGCGCCGCGTTCCTCGAGCCGGCGCGACAAGTGCTGCGCGACGCCCTCACCGCGCGTGACACCGTGCGCCAAGTCGCGGGTAACGCCGCTGGCCGTCTCGACGTCGTGTCACTGCCGACGCTCGCCGTGGACCCACTGGCCGCACTCATCGGGCGGTTCCGCGCCAAGCACCCAGAGGTGACGGTCAGGCTTGCCGAACCTGACAGCGCATCCGAAGTGATCGAGATGGTGCGCGACGGCCGGTGCGAAGTCGGCCTCGCACAGCTTCCGGTGCGCTCCGATCTCGTCGTGAACGAACTCGGCGTGCAGGAGCTGTTCGCCGTGAGCCCGCCCGGTACGCGGGCGCGTAAGACGCTCGACGCCACCGCCGCGGCGCGCCTGCCGCTCGTCACCACGCCGCGCGGTACGTCAACACGCAACCTCATCGATGAAGCCTTCGCGGGCGCCGACGTCGTGCCCAACATCGCGGTCGAGACCGGCCAACGCGAGGCGATCCTGCCCCTCGTGCTGGCGGGCGCCGGCACGTGCTTTCTCCCCGGCCCGCTCGCCCGCCGCGCACGTGAGCAGGGCGCGGTGGTGTGTGCACTCAACCCACCGTTGCGACGCCGAGTCGGCGTCGTGCATCGGCGCGGTCCGCTGTCGCCCGGGGCCAGCGCCTTCGTGGCGCTGGCGCTCGCCCGGCCGCGATAGGCGAGTCCGGCAGGTTCGCCGGGACTCCCTCGGCTAAGCGGAGGCCGCGTGGGCGGCGACGATGTCGGCGACGCATGCCGTGACGCGGCGCGCCGTCGGCAGGTCGAGGAACTCGTTCGGCCCGTGCGCGTTCGACTCGGGCCCGAGCACGCCCGTCACGACGAACTGCGCCTGCGGGTACCGGCGCCCGAGCATGGCCATGAACGGGATCGAGCCGCCGATGCCCGTCGCGCCCGCGGGCTGGCCGAAGGCGCGCACCGACGCGTCGTCAACCGCGGCGGCGAGCCAGTCGGCGGTGGCGGGGGCGTTCCAGCCGTCGGCGCATTCGGTGTCCGACACCGAGATCGCGGCGCCGTACGGCGGATCGGTGGTGAGGGCGCTGATCATGTCGGCCATGGCCCGCTCGGCGTCCACCGTCGGCGGCAGGCGCAACGACAGCTTTGCCGTCGTGTACGGGCGCAGCACGTTGCCGGCATCGACGGGCGCCGGCGCGCCGGCCAGTCCCGTAACCGACAGCGCCGGGCGCCACGTGTGGGCGAGGATCGCATCGGCGCCATCGGTCGTCATCGGTCGGGTGTCGCCGGCGAAGGGATAGTCCGCCGCGATGTCGAGCAACGCGCCCACGCGCTCCGCCTGGGCGACGCGCTCCGCGGGAATCTCCGCCTGCATAGACGGCAGCAGCAGGCGGCCGGTGGCTTCGTCTTCAACGCGCGACAGCAGCGCCCGCAGGATGCGGAACGACGACGGGATCACGCCGCTCGCCCCGGAGTGGACGCCTTCGGTCAACACGTCGACGCGCAGGTCGAGGCCGACGAGGCCCCGCAGCGACGTCGAGGTCCACAGCCGGTCGTAGTCGGCGCAGGACGAGTCGAGGCACACCACCAACTCGACGTCGCCGAGGAAGTCGTCGAGCGCTTCGATGTGGGCCGGCAGGTCGGGACTGCCGCTCTCCTCCGACGCCTCGATGAGAATGACGCAGCGGGCGTGCGCGCCGCCGCGCTCGCGCACGGCTCTGACTGCGGTGAGCGCGGCGAACGCCGCGTATCCGTCGTCGGCGCCGCCGCGGCCGTAGAGCCGGTCGCCGATGCGGCGCGGCTCCCACGGACCGAACCCGTCTTTCCAGCCCGTCATCTCCGGCTGCTTGTCGAGATGGCCGTAGAGGAGCACCGTGCCCGCGGCCGCTGGGTCGGTCGCCGGGATCTCGGCGACGATCACCGGTGTGCGCCCCGGCAGGCGGTGCACCGACACGGTCAGCCCGTCGACGCCCTGCGCCCCCAGCCAGTCGGTGACGAGCGTGACCGCCCGCTCCATGTGCCCGTGCGCTTCCCAGTCGGGATCGAACGCCGGCGACTTGTTGGGGATGCGGATGTAGTCCTCGATCACCGGCACGATGCCGGTCCAGCACTCGTCGACGTAGGCCTGCGTCATCGGCGCGATGTTGGCACGCCCGGGCCGAGCGGGGTCACGCCACGGGCGAGACTGCGGCGTGGTCAGCTTTCTCCTGTCGGTCACGTTCGCGTGCGGTGTCGTGATCGCGATCGCCCACGTCGTCAATCGGAAATTCGTCGCGCCGGTCTACGACGTGGTCGCCAACCTGACCGCCTTCGGCTGCGCCGTGGCCGCCTCGACGTTGCTCGGCCACGTCGTTCCGGCCGTGCTGTCCTCGGTCGCGATCGTCTGTTGGCTGGTGCTGGCCCGGCGGACGATCCGCCATCGCCGCGACTAGCTCGGCTGGATGCGCGCCGCGTGACTGGCGGCGCGGGTGAGATCCTCGGCGGCCTTGAGTGAGGCCGTCACTGCCTCTTCGAGCGCGACGCGCTTGGCGTGCACCGCGGCCGACACCTCGCCGGCGCGCCGGTCA
The DNA here is from genome assembly GCA_035546775.1 of Acidimicrobiales bacterium. Taxonomy (NCBI): domain Bacteria; kingdom Bacillati; phylum Actinomycetota; class Acidimicrobiia; order Acidimicrobiales; species Acidimicrobiales bacterium. The sequence goes on along the minus strand of DASZWD010000057.1, from coordinate 87,884 downwards.
CGCGCCTCGCCCACCGCCGTGCCGGCGCGACGCCACGCGGCGCGGAACATGCCGAGGTCGAAGGCACCGTCGCGCACGCGGTTGCGGCGCAGCGCCTCCGGCGTCGGTTGCCGCAGGTCACGCACAAGTCGCAACGCGCAGAGGGCGCGCAACCCGTACCACGACATGTCGAACTCCCACCAGAAGAACCCCTGACGCGCCGACGCCTGGTAGTGGTGATGGTTGTTGTGCCATCCCTCGCCCATGGTCAACACGGCGAGTACCGGGTTGTTGCGGCTGGTGTCGGGCGTGGCGTAGCGCCGGGTGCCGATCGTGTGGTTGAGCGAGTTCACCGTGAAGGTGGCGTGCCACAGCGCGACCGTCGAGCCGAAGAACCCGACCACGAGCCCGCTCCACCCGCCGAGCATGAACGCGACGAGGGCGACGAACCACGGCCCGATGAAGTTGTACCGATCGATGAACCGCAACTCCGGGAACGCCGCCAAGTCGCGCACGGCGTCCAGATCCGTGCCGCTATAGCGATCGCACAGGATCCAGCCGACGTGGCTCCACCAGAAGCCCTTCTGCGGCGAGTGCACGTCGTCCTCGGTGTCCGAATAGCGGTGATGCGCCCGGTGATGGGCCGCCCACCACAGCGGGCCCTTCTGCGAGGCGGTCGTGCCGACGAAGGCGAGCAGGAACTGGACGGGCCGGCTCGCCCGGTACGACCGGTGCGAGAAGTACCGGTGGTAGCCGGCAGTGACGGCAAACATCCGCGTTGCGTAGAGCACGACGAAGATCGCCACTGCCCGCCACGTCACGCCGGTGATGAACGCGAACAGCGGAACGAGATGGAACAGCAGGAACGGCAGCGACGACAGCCAGTTGATCTTTTCGTCAGCCACCCGCGTCAGGGTGCGGGACATTGCGCCTTTCAGGCATGTCCCAGACGGACACGAGCCTGCTGCGGAGGGTACTGGACGTTCGCCAGTGGCGGTATTCGGCGTTGGCGCGCCGCTTCGCGCGGCTAGGCCAGTAGCCGCCGCAGCCTGATGGTGGCGAGACAGAGCAAGCCGGCGGCGAACAGCACGAGCACTCCGATTTCGCGGCCGATCGTCAGCAACGTGCCGTGGCGCGACAGCAACGCCGTCCAGGCGTCGACCGCCCACGCATGGGGTGTGAAGTGGCCGGCCGTCTGCATGACCTTGGTCGTGATCGCCAGCGGCCACATGCACCCGCCGAGCATGGCGAGCGCGATGCCCAGCGCGGGACCGACCGCCGTCGCCTGTTCGGGCGTGCGGAACAGCGTGCCCGACAGCATCCCGGCTCCCGCTCCGACGAACGCCCAGGTGACGACGAGGGCGAGCGCGGCCAGCGGATCACCCCACGAGACCCCGAAGACGATCGTGCCCACGAACACGATGAGCGCCGACTGCACCAGCGCGATGGCGACGTAGGTGAGGGTCTCGCCGGCGACGATCGCGACGGGCCGCAGCGGCGCCGCCGCCATGCGCTCGTACATGCCCAGGCGACGGGTGTCGATGATGAACGCACCGGCGGCGAGGGTGTTGAGAAACACGAACAGCACCAGTTCAGTGGGCGCGCTGTAGCTGAATCCTTGCGGGAGGACTTTCTCGTGCGCCTGCACGATCTTGTCGCCCACGGTGACGAGCGCGACGTCGCGCGAGCGCGCCAAGGCCAGGTTGGCCGCGTAGGTGCCGTGTCCGTGCACGGTGGCGAACGCTGCGGCCTGCACCTGGCTGCCGAGGTCCGAAACGATCGAGCCGATGTCGGCGAGGGCGGCCTGGCCGTCGCTGCTGTTCGGCTCGGTCATGACCGCGACCTGCGCGCTGTCACCGCGCGCGAGGGTGGCGTCGAGGCCGACGGGGATGATCGCGGCGGCCAGGATCTCGCCGCGCGTCAGCGCCGTGCGCGCGTCGGCGATGCTGTGGTAGTCGGTGACCTTGAGCAGGGCCGAACCGTGCAAGGACGCGGACAGGTCGGCGCCGGCCGCCCCGGCGCCGAGGTTGACCACTCCGACACGGAACTTCGTGACGCCCGAAACGGTCGCGCCGACGATGAGGATCACGGCGACCGGTAGCACGAGCATGAACAGCAGGGCGCGGCGGTCGGCGAGGTAACGCCCGAGGGCGACCCGCGTGACGGCGAGGGCGCGACGCGTCACGCCACCGCCCGCGGCGCCAGCGCGACGGCGAGCGCGCCGACGATGGCGCTGAACACCGCGATGGCCAGCACGGGCTCGGCGATGGTGCGGAAGCCGCCGCCGGTCGTCGACAGGTCCATGAAGGCGCGCATGGCCCAGCCGTTGGGCGTCAGCAGTGCCAGGCGGCGCATGATGCTCGGCGCCGCTGACACGTACATGAAGTTGCCGCCGAGCAACGCGAGGCCGAACACGATCAGCGATGCCACGCCCTCGGCTTGGCGCTGCGTTCGCGCCAGGCCTATCACCAGGGTGGTCAGGCACATGACGGCTACGACGAGCGCCAGGCACACCGTCGCCACCGGAAGCGGACTGCCCCAGTACGCGCCGAAGGCCGCCGACGTGATCACGGCGACCGTCGCCAGCGACACGCCGCCGAACACGAGGACCGACAACGCCTTGCCGGCGACGATGGCGAGGGGCCGTACCGGGCTGGCGCGCATCCGCTCGACGGTCCCCTGGCTGCGCTCGACGAAGAAGCTGCGCGCCGTGTAGCTGATGATGAACAGCAGGAAGAACGTGGCCATCGCCGGGCTGAAGTAGCCGATGGCGCTTACCGCTCGCGCGCCGAGTGGTTGCTGCACGACTTGCAGCGGAATGGTGAGTTTGGCGACCGCCGCCTGGAGCGCCGGACTCGGTAACGCACCGGCGGCCACCGCGGTGGTGAAAGCCAGCCGGTCGGCGTTGAGTTGGGCGGCGAAGGAGCGCACCAGCGACGTCGTCACGCTGGCTGCCATTACCTGGTCGACACTGCTCAGCGTCGTCATGCCGAGCGGGCTTGCGCCGGTCATCGACGCCGAGAACCCCGGGGGGATGACGAGGCCGGCCTGCACCTTGCCCGACTTGACCGCGGCCGACGCCGCGTCGGCGCTCGAGTAGGGCCGCAAGGAGACCACGTCCGCGAGCGCCGGCTGGCGCAGCGCTTGGATCACACCGGCCGACACGATCCCGTGGTCTTGGTCGACGACGGCCAGCGTGTAGTGAAACGACGCCGACGATCCGAAGGCGAGCGCCATGACACCGGCGATCACCACCGGCGCGATGATCCCGATCACGAGTGCGGACCGGTCGCGGACGCGCTGACGCAGGTCTTTGGCAGCGATGACGAACGCAGCCTTCACCGCTACTCCCGCAGCGCAGTGCCGGTGAGGTGCATGAACACCGACTCGAGGTCGGGCTCGACGACCTCGACGCTGGTCACCGCGACGTGCGCGTGCTCGGCGGCTTCGAGCACCGCCGGGAGGGCGTGGCGGCCGTCGGTGGCGACGAGCTGCACCCGGCCGTCGGTCGTGGCCGCCGCCTCGACGCCGTCGACCTTGCGGCAGGCCTCGGCGAGCGATCGCAGATCACCCGCGGCGACAAGGTCGATGCGGTCCTTTTCACCCAGGCGCGCCACGAGTTCTCGCCGGGAGCCCTCGGCGATCATGCGGCCCTGATCCATGATCCCCACCCGGTGGCAGACCTTCTCGGCCTCCTCCATGTAGTGGGTCGTATAGAGCACGGCCATGCCCGAACGGCCAAGTTCGTGCACACGCTCAAGGATGGCGTGGCGGCTCTGCGGATCGACGCCGACGGTGGGCTCGTCGAGCACCAGCAGCCGCGGGTGGTTCAGCAGTCCGGCCGCGATGTTGAGCCGGCGTTTCATACCCCCGGAGAAGGTGTCGACACGATCGCCGCCGCGTTCGGCAAGGTCCGTCAGCTCGAGGGCCTCGTCGACGCGCTCGCGCAGGCCGGCGCGGCGGAGGCCGTACAGCCGCCCGATGAAAGCCAGGTTCTCGCGCGCCGTCAGGTCGGGGTACAGCGCGATGTCCTGCGGGACGTAGCCAACCACCGCTTTGGCGGCGAGGTCGCGGCTTTCCATGCCGTCGACCGTCGCTACTCCGGCGTCGGGTTCGAGCAGGCCGCAGGCGAGCTTGATCGTCGTGGTCTTGCCGGCACCATTGGGCCCGAGCAAGCCGTAGATCTCGCCGGTGGACACGGTGAAGGACACGCCGTCGACGGCGGTGCGCTCGCCAAAGCGCTTGACGAGTCCCTCACAACGCAGCGTCGCCACCGGAGCCTCCACTGCGGCAGTCTGCGCCTCCTCCTATCCGCACCATCAGAGGCTTAGGGCACGGACCAACGGCACCTTCTCGGGCCCAATGTCGACCGAACAGCGGATAGCTCGGAACAGCGCCAAGATGCATCCGTGAACCGGTTCGACGACAAGGCTGCTACGTGGGACGCCGATCCGACGAAAATCGCGCGCGCCGAGGCGGTCGCTCGGTGCATCGAGGCCGCCGTCCCGCTCGCACCCACGACGCGCCTGCTCGAATACGGCGCCGGCACCGGACTCGTCACCCAGGCGCTGCGGCCTGCGGTGGGCCCCGTCACGCTGGCCGACTCGTCGAGCGGCATGCGCGACGTGATGCACGCCAAGATCGCCGCGGGACAACTCGTCGACGCCCGCGTGTGGGCGCTCGACCTCGCGACCGACCCGCCACCCGACGAGCAGTTCGACCTGATTGTGACCGTGATGACGCTGCATCACATTCCCGATCTCACCCGGGTGCTCGGCGCGTTCCGGCGGTTACTCCCGCCCGGCGGCTACCTGTGCATCGCCGACCTCGAGCGCGAGGATGGCTCGTTCCACGGCGCCGATTTCGACGGTCACCACGGCTTCGCGCGCGACGCGCTCGGGCAGGACGTCACCCGCGCTGGTTTCCGCGATGTCGCGTTCAGCGACTGCACGACGATGGTCAAAGACGGCGCGACGTACGGCATTTTCCTCGCAACCGCCCGGGCCTAGACGTCGGCTACGCGGCTTCGGTCGCGTACATCTCCTCGATCAGAGCGCGGTAGTGGGCGGCGACGACGTCGCGCTTGACCTTCAGCGTAGGCGTGATCTCGCCGTCTTCGAGCGCCAGTTCATGGGGCAGCACCCGCCACGTCTTGATCTGCTCGATCGGTGCACGCACCCTGTTGACGTCCTCGACGGCGGCACGCAAGGCCGCCTCGACGGCGTCGTCGCCCTCGGTCTCGCGCAAGGCGGCGACCTCGTCGCTGTCAAGTGCGATGAGCGCGGTCAGATAGGCGCGGTTGTCGCCCACGACGACTGCTTGCGAGATCAGCGGCGACGCGCACAGCGCCGTCTCGAGATTCTGTGGCGCGACGTTCTTGCCGCTCGAGGTCACGATCAGGTCCTTCTTGCGCCCGGTAATCGTGAGATAGCCATCGACGTCGAATGCGCCGAGGTCACCCGAGTGCATCCACCCGTCGGCGTCGAGGAGTTCCGCGGTGCGCTCCGGATCGTTCAGGTAGCCGACGCACACGCTCGGTCCCCGCGCCAGGATCTCGCCGTCGTCGGCCACGCGGACCTCGAGGCCCGGCAGTGGCCGGCCGACCGTTCCGATCCGGCCGTGCCCGGGCACGGTGAGCGTGGTCGGCCCGCAGTCCTCCGTCTGGCCGTACACCTCGCCGACGGGCAGACCGATGCCGTGCAGCCACGAGAGGATCTCCGGGGCGATCGGGGCGGCACCGGAAATGAGGACGGCGGCACAGTCGAGTCCCAGTTGCCGGCGAATCGAGCGTCCAATGACACGGTCGAGCACCCGGAACATGCGCTCGTGCGACGCCGAGCGCGGCCCTTGTTCGACGGCGAGGGTCAGATACCTCTCGACGGCGCTGCGGATCGGCGCAGCCGAACGCTCGACGTCGGCGAGGATCGCGGTCCGCAGCTTCTGCCACACGCGGGGCACGGCGAAGAAGATCGTGGGCCGGCACGCCCTGAGATCATCGGGAACGGTGGCGAGGCTCTGGGCGAACCAGGTTTGGCCGCCGGAGACGACCTGACCGAAGTGGCTGACGACTCGCTCCGCGATGTGCGACAACGGCAGGAAGGACAAGAACCGGTCTTCGGGCCCGATGTGGATCGCGAGGGTGATCCCGGCGATCGTGGCCGTGATATTCCCATGGGTGATCAAGGTCCCCTTGGGCGGCCCGGTCGTCCCGCTCGTGTAGACGATGGTCGCCACCGTCTCCGGTGTGATGTCGCCGCTGCGTTCGGCGACGGCCGAGGGTGTGTCGGCGAGCAGTCCGCGGCCGAGCTCGCGTAGGTCCTCGAGCGACATCACGAACGGATCGTCGAGACCCCCGTCCTCGCCCATGATCACGAGACGCTCCACCGCCGGCAGCGTGTCGCGCTCGAGCAGCACTTTGGCCGCTTGGCCCGCCCCGTCCACAAAGCAGACCCGGGCGCCGGAGTGACGCAGCACGTAGGCCGTCTGCGACGCCGTGTTGGTGGGGTAGACGGGAACGGTCCGTCCTGCAGCGCGCATGACCGCGAGATCGGCTTCGTGCCATTCAGGACGATTGCCCGAGAGCACGCCTACGGAATCGTCCACCGCAACACCGAGCGCGATGAGGCCCGCCGCGATCTCCTCGACGGCGCGGCCGTAATCGGCCCAGCTGATGTCGCGCCACTGCGTCCCCACCCGGAACCGCATCGCGATCGCGGCACCGTTGGTCCGCACGTTGCGCTCGAAGTAGTCGATGAGTGTCGGCGGTACGTCTGCTGCCACAAGTCGACGGTAAGCCCAGCGCAGGCCGCGAAATAGGGTCACAAGCCCTGTGTTAACTCTTCGTCCGCCCAAAACGCGTTCGCATCAAACCGCCGCCACCACGAGCTTGGTCTTGCTCACCGTGCCTTTGTTCGCCGGCAATCCCTCGTCAAGCAGATCGCCAATCTCAGTGAGCACCGTTGCCCTCGTACTCTTCGCGCCAGCGGCATCTGTCCGTCGACATCGCGGTCATCGCTAAGGTGCGTTAACGGTCGTTATCAATCTCGGAGGTCGTCATGCGTCGCCTGCTGATCGTTGTCGCGCTCGCACTCGTAGCCGGCGGCGTCTTTCCCGCGTCCGCTTCCGCGGCGATCTCGCGCGACTACGCCGATCCGTCGTGCGTGAAGCAGACCGTGCCGGTCTCTCTCGGAACGCACGCTCGCGCCACCTACCGCGTCGTCGCGTGGCTGTGCGGGGCCGCGCCGGGGCGAACTGTGATCGTCAGCGTGTCGGGCACGACGTACAACCACACCTACTGGGACTTTCCCGTGGATCCAGGCCGCTACTCGTTTGTCCGCGCCCTGACCGCGGCGGGCTATGCGGTGTTGAACTTCGACCGCATCGGCATCGGTGAGAGCGATCATCCCGCGGCGCTCGCGTCGACCGGGCAGGCCAATGCATGGGTCATGCACACCCTCGTGCGCCGGTTGCGTTCCGGTGCGTTCGGTGGCGTGGCGTTTCCCCGCGTGGTGAGCATCGGGCACTCGCAAGGCTCGGCGATCGTGCTGCTCGAGGCCGAGACGTACCACGACGTGAACGGCCTGATCGACACCGGGCTGCCCGGTGTGCCGATCGGTTCGAGCGCGCCGCTCACGTTCGCCAGCCTCACCGCGGCGCAACTCGACCCGGCGTTCTCCGGCGCGCACATTCCGCTCGGTTACACGACGACCCGGCCCGGCACGCGCCAGCACCTCTTCTTCGACCACGCCGACCCCGCGGTCGTCGCGGCCGACGAGGCGCTCAAGGACTTGTTCCCCGCGGGCGAGGCAACCGTCCTCGTCGACTACCTGGCGACGCGCACCGTGCGGGTCCCGGTCTTCTCGGTCTACGGCGAGCACGACCGCTTCTTCTGCGACATTGCCTGCACGAGCACGCTGAACCCGACCGCGTCGCTGTCGCCGTTGCTCTTCTCGCCCGCGGCGTGTCTCGAGTCGGTCATCGTGCCGGGCGCAGGACATGACATCAACCTGCACCGCAACGCCCCCGCCTGGTACGCCCAGGTCGCCGACTGGATCGCCCGGCGGGTCGGGGCGACGGCAACGCTTCCGCCCAGCCAGCCCTGTTCGGTGAGGTCGGCGACGTCCTAAGCGCGGCGGCCGCCATCGTGGGGTCCGCCGATTGACCGGTACGCGCATCCGCTGTTTGGCGGGGACCTTCGCCTCTGCCACCGGCGCACCAGCACCCTTCACGCTTGGGAGATGGAATATCGAGTTGCAAGGGTCGCGCCGTCTCTCCCCCGGCTGCGTCTCCGCAAGATCACCGCGGTCATGGACGTCCCGGCCGGCGTGGCCTGTGTCGCCGTCGGCGCCGGGCTTGCGCCGCACCTGTGGAAGCACGGGCCGCTGACGATGCAGGTCGCCGCGGTGGCGTGGACGACCGTTGGGCTTTTGTTGGGTGCCCTCGGCGTCATCCGTCTCGGCCGAAAGCGCGGAGTGATTTGGCGTCTCGACCTCGTCGCCCTCGCGCTGATTTCGGCGGCGACTGCTGCCTTCGTCGCCGCCCCCGCCGTCGCCGCCACCCACGTGCCACGGCCGTTGGTGGGCGCGACGCCGTCGAGCGTCGGCTTGGCGATGTCGGCGACGCGCTTGAAGACCGACGACGGCGTGCAGCTTGCGGCTTGGTACGTGGCATCGACCAACCGCGCCGCCGTTGTGCTGCTGCACGGCGCGGGATCCACACGCTCGAACGTGTTGCAGCAAGCAGCTGCGCTGTCACGCGGCGGATTCGGCGTGCTCATGATCGACGCCCGCGGCCACGGCGCCAGCGGCGGACGCGCCATGGACTTCGGCTGGCATGGCGACGCCGACGTCGCTGCCGCGCTGAACTACCTCGCGCATCGCGCCGACGTCGACCCCAGCCGCCTCGGCGTCGTCGGCCTGTCCATGGGCGGAGAGGAGGCCATCGGTGCCAGCGGCTCGAACGACGCGATCCGCGCCGTCGTCGCCGAGGGCGCCACCGGCCGCGTTGCCGGCGATCACGCGTGGCTCTCCGACGCGTACGGCGTTCGGGGCACGGTCACCGAACTGCTCGCACGCCCGCGCGATTGGGTGACGGGCCTCCTCACGGATGCGCCCCGTCCACAGACACTGCGCGCCGCGGCCGCAGCCAGCGCAGGCACCAAGTACCTCCTCATCACCGGCGGGCGCGTCGCCGACGAACGCTACGCCGCCGACTACATCGCCAGCGGCGCGCCCACCCGCACACAGATCTGGACGATCCCGGGTGCGGGCCACACCGCCGGCATGCGCGTCGCCGGCATGGAGTGGGAACGTCGCGTCGTCGCGTTCCTGCGCACTGCGCTGCGGGTCGACGGCTAGGGCGACAATGCAACTGGCTGTCAGTGTGGCTGTCGCGCTTCCGAGCCGATCGTAAGCGCCAACGGCTGCGAACGGGCTCGAGCTGGTCCACCAGATGGGGGCATGGCTACGTGGCGCGCTCGAAGGGATTCGAATCCCTAACCTTCTGATCCGTAGTCAGATTATGGAGGCGTCCGATGCGTCCACGGCTTCCACCACACGCTGGACCCGTGGACCAGTTGGCTCTACCGTCCATCGCGTCCATCGATTCACGGCGCCCAACTCGGGGACTTGCAGGGACTTACAGCCAGACCGTCTCGGCTGTCCAACGGCACCTCGGTGACCCGCCATCGACCTCATCTCAGTTGGTCGCTGTTGTGGACCACGGACGCGAGTGAATTGCGTCAACGCCGAACCGGATCACGGTCAGGAGGCGGCTACTCGGACCATGACTGTCACCTGTTTGTCGCACACGCCGCAGACTTGATCGGTCTCCCACCCATGGTCGAGATCCTTGCCCGGTCCGATGAAGATCAGGTCGCCGGTAGGGCAATCGCAGTGCGGGCAGGTGTAGTTGAGATCGATGAGGGACCCGGTCCCATCATCAGGGCCCACCTTCGACCACGTCGTCGCGTTGGTCATCTTCGCCATACGGTCCCCTACTTCAACGGCACGTCGCTGCCGCGCTCGGCGAGCGCTCCTACCGGTACCGCTTTGGGAGCCTGACGCTGATCCCCTTGGCTGGGCCCGGTGACTTCTTGACCCTCAGTAATTTGCCCGTGCTAGTGCAGAACACCACGAACAGGCCGGTGGCGAAGTCGAACAGCTGGAACCGGTCACGCACGGCTCCGGTCCGAGATCCATGACCTGTGTTCTTCGCCACGCAGACCTCCAGTTTGCGCTCCTGCACCATCAGCGTACGCCGCTGAGCGCGACGCCCGTCAGCTGAGGACATCCAGCAGAACCGCGCGGCGTCAAGATCGCGAACCTCTGAAGCGCATCTCGAAGCTGTCCTACGCCTTACAACTCTTCGACGCGCAATGCATCTCACCGGGAACCGGTCACATCGCCGAGAGCTTGGTTGGTCCATCGAGCGACTGGCCGAAGAGGTTGGACTGCACGGGCCTTATCCTGGCTCCGTTCAAATGGGCGAGCGCAACATCAGCGTGAAGAACATCGTCGTAGTCGCCTCGGCCCATCAGAGTGCTGCCCTACGGCTGATGAGAGACCTACTCCCCTTGAACGTAGCTTCGGACTCCGAGCAGTTCAGGGGCTAAGAACCACACTCCGGGATGCCGGGCGAACAGAGGCTTTGACGCGGAGGGGCGGGGATGTTCGGCGTGATCGGATCGGCGGTCGTCACAGTCGCAGAACCCGTGGTGTACGGATCACAGTCGAACGTGTGCCCACGCCCGCCTCGTCCGACGAAACGCAAGGAAGTAACTCTCGTCGGCGCTCCATCGCCAAGGGTGAGTTCAACACGCGTTGACACGGTTGCTGACGAGGCGGGCACATCAAGCTCTTTCGCGACACCGACTTGATTGTGCAGACGGACCACTTCGTTGTTCGTGTCGAACTGAACGTCGAGAGTGCCAGCTTCTGGATACCGGTTCAGCAAATCGAAGGTCGTCTCGTACCAAACGCCGAAGCGTTTCTCCACGTGCGTTATCACGGCGCGTACGAAGCAGTAGTCCGCTGGGAGCGAGGACACGGGCGAATCCGCAATTCCCCGCTCGTAGCAATCGCCGAGCCAATTGTCGCCGGTCGCGATGTCCCCAGGCCCATCGCGGTATCCGTCCCCGCAGCGTTGTAAGCGGCCGTACGCGCCGTAGCAGCCCGGACCGCCTGCTCGTATCCAGGGTTCGGTCGACTTGATACCTGGATCGTTGATCGGCAGTGGGCAACTCCGATCCGCATCAGTCCCGTTTGCTGCGCTCTGAGTCTCACGAGAGGAGTCGCACCCTGCTGCCGACAGTAAAAGTGCTGCAAGCGCGAGCGCGCACGCCTTCGCTAACCGGCCACGCTCTGTGCACACGAGCAATCCTGTCATTGGATGCAAGGTCCTGCTTCGAAAGTCACGTCGGGGCGATTCCGCCCGGCATGGAACTCGACCACACCTGGAATGCCAGGAACTGCATCACTATTCGGCAGCTGGAAGTCGGCTCCCGAAAGGAGAACGTCACCTTGTCAGCTCTCCGAGGAAGCGCCGAGTCCGTCACGCAGGCGCGGGCCGTCTACTGAATAGTCATCGCTCACATGTAGTGCGCGTAGCGCGGCGCGACGCGGTCATCTATCGCCACGTGCTTGAGAACGTTCGCTACCCGTGCCGAGGCTCGAAGCGTGATCGGAAGCCGGCCGTCGAGCTGGCTCTGATTCCAGTTCATCTTCGAGAGCGCCAGAATCTCCCTCGCCAGTTCTTCCACGGAGCGCTCGGCTACGGCGACCCGCAGTCCGATCGGGACCGGCACGTACATGCCCGGGTACAGCCGGTAGAAGTCGATCGTGCCGCGGGTGAACAGCGCGCCACGACGCTCTTCCAACTGAACGAAGGTCCCACGGGCCACGGCGTTGTCGCCGTTTCGAAACAGCCGTATGCGCTCGCTCGCTTGCACCCAGACAAGGTCGAGGTGTTCGATGCCGAGAGCATCGATGGCTGCCTCAAAACCGCGCACTTCTGCGTCATCAAACTCGGAGGTCTTATGAAGAACGACGCGAGCGGGAAAGTTGTGATGTGTCCTGCGATACACGGCCAAGGCGTCGCCGAGAAGGGATTGCGCATCGGCCCCGCTGAGATGAGGCTGGCGATCGTCCTTCCGGCGCGCGGCCGGTCCTCCGCGTACGACGACCCCGTCACCGCGATCGTTGAAAACTTGCGCAACGGAGGTGTGGACCGAGTCCCGCTCAGGCGTGTGAAAGAAGGACACACCGACGAAGAGAGTCGAGAGGTCCGTCGCTGCTCGCACGAGACGCCACGGCACTCCGCCCGCTTTGTAATAGAGAGCGGTGTGGATGTTCCACGCCCGCGTTGCCTCGTCTTGTAACTGACCTGGTGTTCCACGACGCCGTCCGGCTTTCCGAACCTTTGCGCGAGTTGGATCCCACGTCGATGACCGAATGAGCTGGAGGGGTGGCGTCGCGTGAAGCGTCTTTGCTTTGAGTAGATCGCGAAAGTCCACTCGTCGCGCGTCGACCTCCACGCTCGGGCCGTCGAGCGCGCCGTCCTCCGAGGCGGCTCCGGCATCCTCCTCTTCAAGCCCATCCGGTCGAGCGCAAAGGATCACGTCACAACGGTTCGTGGCTGCAAGGTCCGCAACCTCCGCGGCGTACAGGTCCACGACGTCAACGACTCCGAGAGCGCCAGGCCTCGAGGCGGCGCGCGCCAGGGTGCGGCTCGACAGCGTACGGGTGAGCGCTTCGTCGAATGTGAGGCGCGACCTGAAGGTCGTGTCGTTGTCAAACCCCGGAAAATCTCGAAAGAGACGCGATCCGCGGTCGCTCTGCTTCGCGGGGATTGGTTCGCGACAACTCTCGAGCCAGCGGCGCGCGCCATCGATGCCGTCAGCAGGGCCCACCACTCCGACTCGAATCTCGCTCGGTGCGGATTGGGTGCCGAGGTCGACTGGGCCATAGTCGGCGACGCCAAAGCGTGGATCGACGTGTTGGCTTCCGCCGGCGAACTCGACCGGGGGCTCATCGAACACGACCGCGCGCATCACGACGCCTCAAACAGAGCAGGAGCGTCTGAGGTTGGCGCCTTGTCGCTGTCCGACGAACGCCAAGACCGATCGTCGAGGCCATTGGCTACCTCGAACGCCTGGAGGTTTCCAAAGCTGAGCTCTGAGGCTTGGCCCGCCAAGAGCTCATTGGTTCCCCGGAAATAGTGAGCCCACATCTCGACAAGCGAACACACCGCCGAATTCTTCTCAAGGCGCTTCATTCCCTTCACGTAGTCGGCGCCCCACGGGAGGTCCTGGTAGCCGTTCGTCGTGAAGTGATACGTCGGGTTCAGTTCCAGAAACCACTGCCCATCCAGCCGCACGAACTGATGGTCCACTGCGTGATGCCGGAAGTGTTTGGCTTCGGAAACGGCGTGAGCGTGTGGGTAAGCGCGGAAGACAACTCGGCCCGACTTCGACTTGCCTGTCGACAGGTTGCGTGGCCGTAGGTCAGACGTCGGCCGGAAATAGAGGTAACGGCCCTTCGGATGCCGACGGAGCTCGCGGTGATGCATCTCGATCAGTGTCTGATTGAGGAGTCGAACGAAGTGCCTGTACACGTCAGAGGACTTGGTGAGTGCCCATTCGGCGGAGTCGATCTCCTCTGGCGGACCGTCGCTGATGAGTGGAAGTCCGTCGGCGGTACGGTCGAACGAGAAAACAGTTCCGTCGAGAACCATCCAGTTGACCGAGTGAACATGGTGGCGACGAAGGACTTCTCTGGCTTCGCGATTTCCGGGCACCGTCGATGGCGCCGCCCAAATCGTTTGAGGCAGACGGTCGACTGCCAGAAGGTTCGAGGTCAGCGTTTCACGCTTCCTCGGCGTCGGCACATAGAGACCACCCGAAGGCGGAATCGCCAGGTCGAGCAATCGCGCTGTCGCACTCGCGTCAAACCGGTCGCGTTGTTTGTCGATGTGGAGGCGGCGGCTCGCCCGCCGCATCGGGTCTCGCAACATGGCAGTGATCGAGGCCCACCATGCCTCGCCCGTTTTCGGATGCGAAAAGACAACGATCACTGGCACGTTGGCCTCTGCCCAGTAGGCGAGGTCGTCGCGGTCACAGTCGAAATGGAAGGACTGCTCGTCCTCGCCTGGGAAGCGCTCGCGCGCCTTGCTCTGGACAGCGATCACCCGGTTCAAAGGCCGTCGATCAGTCGGAGCGACGAGTTCGATCTCGCCGTCGATTCCGTGGTCCGTCCGGCGCGCATGCCAGATGAGTCCCATTGCCGTTACTCGCATGCTGATGAGGGCCATCCCGCCCTCGCCGCTTTGCGCCTGCTTGGTGTATCGCTTCGCCATTTGATCCTCGATTCGGCGACCTTACGGATGGGGTGTGACGCCGAATTCGGCGCCCGATTTCGACCATACGAAGGCAGTGCTCGCAACTGGTGGATCCGCGCGCTTCTCCAGAACGCGCGAGGTTTGCTCGCATGCGCGCTGAACGAACCACAGCGCGCGCGTGCATGAGGTGCTCGGGCATCCACCAACTGCGCGCGCTTTGGATCTACGTTCGCTCTATGGCAACGACTGGCTCAAAGAGGCGTGTAGCGACCGCTGTGCGGTTGCCCGCGGAACTCCACACCCGACTCCAGGAACATGCAGAGATGCGAGACGTGTCGGTTAACTGGCTCGTTACGCGGGCTGTCGAGCAGTTCTTGGCGGGCCTTCCCTCGCGTGAGCAGGTGGAAGCAACTCTGAAAGCGAGTTAAGACGCCATCTGACGGTCTCGGTACCGCGGACTTGTCCGTCCGGGTGTAACAAACTGTTCTGTTAGATGCCGCCTGGCGGATCAGCGCGAGGGGCCAGACTCCAGGTCTGAAACTCAGTCCCCCCGCTACCGAGGGGAATAGGCGCCTTTGAGTTTCGACTCTTGGTAGTCAAGGTTATGCGGTAAACTTGACTAACAAACCTTGTAAGGCAAGGTTTCCGAACTCAGAGTTTGGTCAAGGTTCTTCCGCAACCTTGACCAGGAGGCTCCATTGGCCAAGGTTGTTCCCGCCAACTGGGAAAGCAGAGTGGACAAAGGCCTGTCTCGTCGCGACCGCAAATCCTGCGACTACGAGGCCTACCTCCCGGACCCTCTGCGAAAGCGCTCCTACACGATCGAAGGCGACGTCGCAGCAGACATCTCAGATGCGGAAGCAGCGATCAGGCGGCTTAGCGAGTCCGCGAAAGCACTGGCTAACACTGAAGCGCTCGCCCGACTACTCCTGCGAGCAGAGGCGGTCGCGTCGTCGCGAATCGAGGGACTTGAGGTCGGAGGCAGACGACTTCTCAGGGCTGAGTTGGCTCACGATGTTGGCGACGACTCGAGAGACGTGACGTCAACCGAAGTACTCGGAAACATCACAGCGATGCGATGGGCGATCGAGACGCTCGCTCTCGAAACCTCCGTCGACGTCGAGGGAATCTGCGAGGTCCATCGCAGGCTCTTGGAGGGAACTCAGCACGAGCGCATCGGAGGACAGCCTCGAACGACACAAAATTGGATCGGTGGAAGCGACTACAACCCTTGTTCCGCAACCTTTGTGCCACCACCGCCGGACGACGTTCCTCGGCTGATGGACGATCTGTGCGCGTTCATTAACGAGGACGAATTGCCTGCCCTCGTCCAGGCAGCTCTCGTGCACGCGCAGTTCGAAACGATCCATCCCTTCGCCGACGGAAACGGCCGAACGGGACGTGCGCTGATTTACGTCGTATTGAAGAGGCGCGGGTTAATTGACCGGGCGACGCCACCGATTTCGCTGATCTTGGCGACGGAGGCCGCTCAATACATCGGCGGATTGACGGCCTATCGCTACCTCGGGGAGCCCCGGTCAGACGAGGCGCGCCAGGGACTCAACCGGTGGCTTGCAACCTTCGCATCAGCCGCTAGGAGGGCTGCTACCGAGGCTCTCTCATTCGAGACCCGCATTCGAGCAATCCAAGAGAGTTGGCGACAAACACTCGGCAGGGTTCGAGCGAACTCCGCGACGGATCGGCTTATAGGTGCTCTGCCTGGCGCTCCGATTGTTACGGTCACAAGCGCCGCGGCGCTGATCGATCGGACGACTCAAGCAACGAACGAAGCGTTCAAGGTTCTCATCGACGCTGGCATCATCGAACAGGTGAACATCGGCAAGAGTCGAAACCGGGCGTTCGAAGTTCCAAGCATCATCGAAGCATTCACCGACTTCGAACGCGGTCTCGCGAGCCCAACGGGCGACACAAAGTCGTCGCCTCCTAGTCGGACCGTCCCGGCGCGCCGCCGTAGAACTGGTTGACATTGCGGCGTCCTCGCTCCTCGATGCGACATCCGAGCCGCCTCAGAACCATGTTGACGGTTTGCCGGCGGTCCAAGGGGATCTCGCGGTTCAGGCACCAGACCTCGAACGTCGAGAAATGGCTTCATCTGGCAACGCGGGCCCACCTTGCATCGAGCGTCGATGAAATCCGATCGGTGACGTCGTCAGAACTTGTCGTCTGACCCTGGGCGATCGATTTGGCGGAGCCAGCGCGCTCGAAGGGATTCGAACCCCTAACCTTCTGATCCGTAGTCAGATGCTCTATCCGTTGAGCTACGAGCGCTGATTGTGCCTCTGACCTGCGGGTTTGCCGTCGGTCAAGGGCAGATCAAGGTAGCACATGGGGCATTCTGGGGCCTAAGACGAGACCTCCGTAAGCGCCCTACGCAGGGCTTTCAGCGCCTGCTCGACCGCGGGGCGATCCGCAGGCGGAACCGCGGCCAGCACCGCCGCCATGCGCTCGGCGCGGGCGGCGCGGCCGCGCTCCATCAGCCGGCGACCCTTCGGCGTGGCGCGCACGACCCACGAGCGGGCGTCCTCGGGATTGCGTCGCCGCGCGGCGAGGCCGCTGGCCTCGAGGCCGTCGACGATGCGCGACATCGTCGCCTGCGTCACCAGTTCGGCCGCCGCCAGCTGGCCCATGGTGCGGTCGCCGCCGAAGACGAGCACCGACAACGCGGACAGGCGCGCCGGCGGCACGCCGAGCTGCGCGTCGGCGACCCGGGCGTGGCGCGTCAGGTGGATCGACAGGCTATTGAGTTCGAGCGCCAACTTACTTAGCATTGCTAAGCATGTTGGTACAGGTTGCGCAGCATGTCGAGGATCGCGCCCGCGCCGTCGCGTTCTACCGCGACGTCGTGGGCTTGCCGTTGCTCGGTGAGTACGACCCGCCAGGGTTGTCGTTCTTCGGCCTCGGCGGCGGGACGCGCCTGCTGCTCGAGGGCCGCGGCTCGTCCGCGCTGCTCTACATCGGCGTCGACGACATCGCGGCGCGACGGGCCGCCATGGAGGCGGCCGGCGTCGCCTTCGTCGACGAGATCCATCGCATCCACGTGCACGAAGGCCAACTCGGCCAAGCGGCCGGCACCGAGGAGTGGATGACGTTCTTCCACGATTCGGAGGGCAACCTCGTCGCCCTGTGCGAGTTGCGGGCGCCGTCGTAGAGTCCGACGCGATGCCGACCGCCGACGAGATCCGCACCGCCCAGCGCGCCACGTGGGCGCGGCTGTCGGCGGGATGGGAGAAGTGGGACGCGGTGATCATGGACCAGATGGCGCCGGTGTCGGCCGCCATCGTCAACGGCCTGGCGGTCAGCGACGGCCAGCGCGTGCTCGACATCGCGTCGGGCACCGGCGAACCCGGCCTCACCATCGCGGCAGCCAACCCGAAAGCCACCGTCATACTCACCGACCTGTCGGCCGAGATGCTCGCGGTGGCGCAGCGCCGCGCCGACGCCGGCGGCATCGCCAACATCGCCACGCAGGTGTGCAGCGCGGATGACCTGCCTTTCGCCGACGAATCGTTCGACGCCGTGTCGGTGCGCTTCGGCTACATGTTCTTCCCCGACATGGCGCGCGCCACCGCCGAGTTCGTGCGCGTCCTCAGGCCCGGCGGGCGCCTGGCGGCATCGGTGTGGGTGAACGCGGCCGACAACCCGTGGACGTCGATCCTGATGCAAGCCATCGGCGCCGAAGTCGAGCTGTCGCCACCCGACCCCAACGGTCCCAACATGTACCGCTGCGCCGGCGACGGCTTCGTCAGCGCGCTGTTCCGCGACGCGGGCCTCCAAGACGTCGCCGAGACCGACGTCGCCGTCGACCTCGTCACCCGGTCAGCGGACGAGTACTGGGACGTGATGAGCGAGCACGTGTCGCTCGCGGTCGCCGCACTGGCCGAGGCCGACGACGCCACCCGCGCCCGCATGCGCGCCAACGCCATCGCGGCGGTGGCGCCTTACGCGCGCGACGGCGCGGTGCACGTCCCCGGCGCGGCGCGCTGCATCGTCGGTACGAAGTAGCTACGCCGTCGCCGAGCGGTAGCGCTCGCGGCACGATTCGATCTCGATCCACGCCGCGGCCGCACCCTCCCAGCCGCGCACGCTCGTCGACTTGCCCGGCTCGAGTTCCTTGTACACGTCGAAGAAGTGGCTGATCTCGTCGGTGAGAAACGGCGGCAGGCCTTCGAGGTCGGCGACGTCGTGCCAGCGCGGGTCGTGGGCCGGTACGCACAGGATCTTGGCGTCGGGGCCTTTGTCGTCGGTCATCCAGAACACGCCGACGGGCCGGGCGTTGACCCAGCAGCCCGGGAACGTCGGGTCGTCGAGCACGACCATGGCGTCGAGTGGGTCACCGTCTTCGGACAGCGTGTCGGGGATGAACCCGTAGTCGGCGGGATAGGCCGTCGCGGTGAAGAGCCGGCGGTCGAGGCGCATCACGTGGCGCTCGTGGTCGTACTCGTACTTGTTGCGTGACCCGCGGGGGATCTCGACCACGACGTCGATGGCTTCACTCACTCGGGGGACCGTACCCGCGCGTAGACGGCATACAGCGGGTCTCCCCGATCGGCCAGCGCCGTGCGGAGTTCCACGGTTGCCGGCGTGAACGCGCCCGACAACTCGAAGTAGCGCCGCACGATCTCGCAGTGCCCCTCGCTGTCGTTGGCCAGCCACCCCCGAATCGCCTTGGTCGGGAACAACCGGTTGGAGAACATGACCACGAACAACCCGTCGCGGCGCAGCACGCGGGCCACGTCGCGGAACACGGCCACGGGCTGCGTGAGGTAGTCGACAGACACGCAGCAAGTGGCGTGGTCGAACGACGCGTCGACGAAGGGCAACCGCGGGTCGGCGTTGAGGTCGTGCACGACCACCTCGTCCGCCATCGCGTTGGCCGACAGTTCGGCGGCGTTCATGCCGAGCACGGTGAGCCGCCGCGGCGCGGCGTGCGGACGGAAGTGCGAGATCCACGAACTCATCACGTCGAGCACGTCGGTGCCGCCGAGGCCGAGTTCGTCGTAGAGCGCGCCGACCGCGGCGATCGCACCGTCGTCGATGTGGGTGACCAAGCGCGGCTCGGCGTAGAACCGGGCGTCGGCGGACGGGTCGACGCGGTCGAAGAACCCGGCGGGGAACGCGTCGGCCACGCTCAGAACAGCGAGGGTGGGACGTCGAGGCCGAGGTCGGCGCGCCGGTCGTCGGTGATGGGCGCGTACGCCTGGGTCGCGGCGTCCCACGCGTAGGCGCAGTCGTTGGCCGGCACACCCGCGGCCCGCAGCGGTGCCGACACCGGCCGGTACCACGTCGTGAGCGGGATGGCGGCGACGACGCGCACCACCGCCGGCCGACTCGTCGGTGCGAGATCGCGCACCGCGTCGGACAACTCGTCGGCGCGGATCGCGAAGCCGGCTCGGGGCGCAACCGCAGCGACGACGACGGGCCCCTTCGACCCCTGCACCGCGTAGGCGACGGCGAGGTCGACCGCCGGCAGCGCCTCGAGGTCTTCGGCGATCGGGTACGACGCCACCGGCCCGTGGGGCGTGGCGATCAGGCCGCTGACGTGGTCGACGATCCAGTAGTCGCCGTCGCGATCGCGCCGGAACAGGTCGCCGGTGATGAGCCATTCGTCGTCTTTGGCGAACACGCCGCGCACCGGCGCCGCCAGCAGCCCGCCGCGGTCCTCGCGCGACGCCACCAGCAGCATGCCGACCTCGCCGCGCCCGCACGGGCGGGCGAACCCGTCCTCGCGCTCGACCAGCTTGCCCGCCGCGACGTCCCACGCCGCGATGCGCACCGGCGCGCTGCCCGGCAGCGGTCGGCCCTTGGCGCCGACCTTCTGCCCACCCAGGTTGACGAGGACCGCCTCGCCTTCGGTCGACGCGTAGAACTCGACGATCTTCGCCGGGTCGAAGCGGTCGAGGACGCGGCGCCACAAGCCCGTCGGCATGCCCGAGCCCATGAACAGGCGGATCGGGTGGTCGCGCTCGAAGGGGTCGACGGGCGCGTCGACGAGCACGCGGCACATCGCCCACGTGTAGGACACCACCGTGATGCCGTAGCGGCGCACCTCGTCCCAGAACGTCTCGGGCTCGAAGCTCGACGTGAGCGCCAGGCGCGCCCCACCGGCGATGGCGCCGCCGATCGACGTCAGCAGGCCCGAAGGATGGCTGATCGGCGTGACGCAGTAGACGGTGTCGGCGCCCGAGAGCGCGGCGGACGACGCGGTGCCGAACGCCGAGAGCGCCCAGCGCTTGTTGGTGATGCGGTTGACGCGCGTCTGTTCGCCTTCACCGGCGAAGAGCATGAACGCGAGATCGCGCCCGCGCCCCGGGTTGGGCGCGTACCACGCCGGCTCGGCGATGGCGTCGGGATCGATGCGCTCCATGTCGGTGAGTCCGAAGCCGAGTTCACGCGGCTCGCCGCCGCCACCGAGCACGAGGACCGGCGGCCCGATGGCCCTCGCCACGTCGGCTGACTCGGGGTCGGCAATGATGCGCGACACGTGGCCGAGTTCGGCCTCGCGCGCCGGTGAACCGTCGACGCGCATCAACACCGTCACCGCGCCGAGCCGGCTCAAGGCGGCGACGACCGCCAGCGCGCTCGGACGCGTCCCCATGAGCACGCCGACGTGTTCGCCCTGGCGCACGCCCACCGAGATCAGACCGCGCACGATGTTGTCGACGCGCCGCTTGGCGTCGCCGTAGGTATGGCCGCGGCCGTCGTAGAGAAAGAACACCTGGTCGGGCGCGCGCCGCGCCTGCTCGTCGAGGAGCAGGCCGAGCGAGATGCGCGTCTGGGGACGGATCGACTCGAGGCGGTTGATGCGGGGCAACTGGTCGATGGCGTCGCCCACGGCGCGGCGCAGCGCGTCGCCGCTGCGCACCGACGCGTCGAGGGTCGAGCGCGCGCCGGCGAGAGCGACGTCGGTGACGAGGTTGGCGGCGTGGCCGACACGGGTGAGCCAGTCGACACTGCCGGCGTCGTCGGACTCGCGCAGCGTCACGATCGACGCCGGTTGCTCGCCGAGGCCGTCGCGCCACTTCACCCACGACGCGACGGTCGGCCACGTCTCGTCCATCGCCTTGGACCCCACGACGAGGCCGAAGTGACCGGCGCGCATCGTGTGCTCCCAGATCTCGGCGCGCGGCGTCGCCCGGCGGATGGCGCGCACCGCCTTGGGAGCGGCGATCTCGTCGACCTCGCCGACGAAGCACAGCACCGGGCAGTCGATGTCGGCGAGGGTGACGAGGCGCCCGTCGATCACGAAGCCGCCCATGAGCATGCGGTTGTGGGCCACGAACTGGTCGAGCAACTCGGCGATCGCCGGGGCTGGATACGCCACCCAGCCGTCGGCTTCGAGGAAGCGCCGCTGGCCTTCGCGTTCGAGCAACGACTCGCGGTCGTGTAGTTGCCGGAGGAAGTCGACGCGGGAGCGGATCGCTTTCGCCGGGTCGAGCATCTGGAAACCGGTGCGCGTCACCCACGCCGGCACGCCGCTGCGGCCGAGCAGGCGCTCGGTGATCCCCGATACCGCGTTGATCACCTGCACCTCGGGCAAGGGAATCGGTGACGTCTCGCTGGTGTCGACCGGGCTGCCGAACGTGATGATGCTGGCGAGACCGGCAGTGCGGCGGTAGGCCGCCGCTTGGTAACAGAACATGCCGCCCTGCGAGTAGCCGGCGAGATGCACCGTGTCGTGTCCGGTTTGCTGGCGCACCTCGTCGACCGCGTCGCTCACGGCCAGCACGTGATCGGTCAGCGTCCGGTCGAGACCGCCCGCCTCTTTCTCGGGCGCACCGAAGTCGACGACCCACACGTCGACGCCGTCGTCCACGAGCTGCGCCACGGCGCTGGTGGCCGGGGCGACGTCGTACACCTCCGTCGACAGCATCAGCGGCGGCACCAGCACAAGGGCTGGGCGGGTCCCGTCGCCCACGCGTTCGGGGAAGTAGCGCCGCAGCCGATAGACCGGACGGGTGACCACGACGTCGTAGGGCGAGGGCTCCTCGCCGGTGTCCAAACCGCCGAAGCGGGCCACCTCGAGGGCGTTCTGCGCGGTGGCCCCCAACCGACTCAGCGCCTTGCCCCACGCACGGGGCCCGAGATCCACGCCGACATTGTGCCTTGTCTTATGTTTGGGCGGAGCCCGCCGATAGGGCGCTATGCCGGAAATTGCCCTCGCGGGTGACGCTGACGCGTCTATTCGCTCACGTGACGCCGTCGTGGTCGACGTGCACGGCGTCACCGCCTACGCCCCCAATGGCACTCGCCTCCTCGACGACGTGAGCTTCCGCGCCGCCCGCGGCGAGGTGCTCACCGTCGTCGGACCCACGGGTGCCGGTAAGACTTCACTGGCCCGCGCCATCACCGGGTCGCTCGCCGCCCAGAGCGGCGACGTGCGTCTGAGCGGGAGTGTCGCTTTCGTGCCTCAAGTCGACGCCTTCCACGCGGGGCTCACGCTGCGCCAAGCGCTCGACTTCGCCGCCGGCTTGCGCATCGCCGACGCGTCGGCCGACGCGCGCGCCGATCGCGTCGACGCCGTCCTCGACGAACTCGGATTGGCGACGCACGCGCGCACCAAGATCGGCGATCTTTCCGGCGGTCAGCGCAAACGGGCGAGCATCGCCGCGCAGCTCCTCGGTGACCCCGACGTGCTCGTGCTCGACGAACCCACCGCCGGCCTCGATCCCGGCTACGAGAAGGTCGTACTCGACACCCTGCGCGCCTTGGCCCGCAGCGGCCGCACGATCATCGCCGTTACCCACAGCGTCGACGCACTGCACTCGGCCGATCGCGTGCTCTACCTCGCCGGCGGCGGCGTGGCGTTCTTCGGCACGCCCAAAGAGGCGACGCGGTACTTCGGCAAGGCCGACGCCGCCGACGTGTTCCTCGCCCTCGAGTCCGCACCCGACCTGTGGCAGCAGAAGTTTCGCAACCACCGCAACGCCAAGTTGCACGCGAGCGCGGCGACCATCGACGACACCGCGCCGCGGGCCGCGGTAGGTGCGGTGTCACAGTTCGCGCTGCTGGTGCGTCGTCAGGTCGACGTGCTGCGCGCCGATAGCCGCCACCTCGTCCTGCTCGCCCTCCAAGCGCCCCTCGTCGGCGCGCTGCTGTGGGCGGTACTGCCGGGCAACGGCCTCGTGCCCAACGCCGACGGCTCGTACAGCTCGAAGGCCGGCGTGGTCCTGCTGTTCATCGTGCTCAGCGCCACGTGGCTCGGCGTGTCGAACTCGATCCGCGAGGTCGTGCGCGAGCGCAAGATCCTCCAGTGGGAAGCGGGTAGCGGCCTGTCCGCCCGCGCTTACGTGGCCTCGAAGTTCGTGACGCTGAGCGTCATCGCCGCGCTCCAGTGCGGGCTCGTCGGCTTCCTGGCGACGGGCCGTCAGCATCCCAACCATCGCATCGAACTCGTGCTGCTCACCGCGGTGGCCGGTGTCGTCGCCACGGCCCTCGGCCTGTCGCTGTCGGCGTGGTCGAAGTCGACCGAACGCGCCGGCGCATTGCTGCCTGTCACCCTCGTGGCTCAACTCGTGCTCGCGGGCGAGTGGGCCGCGCGTGCCCACGTGCCGCTGTTGCACCAGGCGCGCTGGCTCGTCAGCACCCGATGGGCGCTCGAGGCGATGGCCGCCACGCTCAACGGTCCGACCTCGGAGCGCACCCACGCCGTCGTCGCCCTCTGCGCGCTGAGCGCCTTCGGGGTGATCGTCACGGTGCGCGCCGTCTCCCGCACGCTGCACCCCGACGCCGGTGCCGCGCATGACTTTCGCGTTCCCCGGCTCCGTCTCGGTTTCGCCGCCGTGCCCGCGACCGGCATCGCGGTCGCGCTGAGCCTTACGTCCGCCGGCGCCGGCGTGCTCGCCCTTGGTCATCTGCACCACGGCACCACGACGCCCACGCCCCGCAGCACGCCGCTCGCGGCCGCGCCGCTCACGACCGACGTCACGACTCCCGCCGTCGCAACACCGGTCACCACGCCGCCGGTCACCGCACCCGCCGTCACGACTCCGCCGGTCATCACACCGCGTGTCGTCGCGACGCCCGCGCCGCAGGAGACACCGACCACCGAGGCGCCCGTCGCCTCGGACGCGCAGATCGTGACGCCCGAGACGCCGACGACGACACCGACGGTCCTGCCGCAGCCGCCGACGGTCACGCCGACGAACGCCACGCCGACGCCGTCGCCGATGAGCAACTTCTTCAAGCTGTTCACGTTCTTCACGCCGAAGGTCGGCAAGTGAGCATCCCCCGGCGCGTCCGCAGCATCCTGCTCGCCTGTGTCGCGTCCAACGCGGCGTTCGCGGTCGTCGGGCTCGTCACCGTCAACGCTCCGGTCACCGATGTCACGCACGTCGCCGGCGGGGCGCACCACAGGCCGAAGCCGACAACGACGACTAATCCCCTCACAACCGACACCACTGCTGCCGATAGAAGTGTCACCGGCGTAACCCCCTCTCCCCAGGCACCCCACGCCTCGCCATCGACGTCGTCGCATGCGTCCTCCTCGACAAGGACCTCGACGACGCGTCCGGCGGCCGCGGTGGACGACATGACCGGCATCGTGTCGTCTGCCGCGCCGCCACCGGTTGCGCGCGTCGCGCCGGGCGCCGGCAGCTACGCGGCGACGTTCGCCGGCAGCGCCAGCGTGAACGGCCGGGCGCAGGCCGTCCCGTCGACGGGATCGGTGGTCTTCACCGCCACCGGTTCGGACTTACGCCAGAGCAGCCCGAACACGCCCGGCGACGTGAAGATCACGCAGCGGTTCTCGCAGAACGAGGCGCGCCTGGTCAGCTTCCAGCTCAAGGCGGGCGACACCACCAAGGTGTTCACGCCCTCGAGCCCCGCGCTGTTCATCCCGTACTCGTCACCGTCGGGCTCGTCGTGGACGTGGTCGGCGACGTCGAGCGACGGGGCGACACACGTGAGCGTCACGGGCGGCGTCGGCGATTCCAAGACGATGACGATTGCCGGTCAGAGCGTGAGTGTCACCGAGATCACGGCCTCGCTGAGCATCTCGGGCGACATCAGCGGCAGCGCCGACCTCACCATGTGGGTGTCGAATACGCTGCGCCTGCCCGTTGTCCAGCGCCAGGTGATCAACGCCAAGGCGTCGTCGGGCTACGGCTTCTCGTCGAAGCTGACCTCCGACGTCACCCAGACGCTGACGTCGCTCACCCCGCAGTAGTTCCCCTTAGATCAGCCGGCGGTCCGTCGCCCAGCGCGCCAGCTCGTGGCGACTGCTGAGCTGCAGCTTGCGCAGCACCGAACTGACGTGGGTCTCGACCGTCTTCACCGAAACGTTCAACCGCCGCCCGACTTCCTTGTACGCGTAGCCACGGGCGATGAGTTGCAGCACCTCGCGTTCGCGCGGCGTGAGCTGTTCCAGCTCGGCGTCGACCGGTGCTTCGGCCACCGAAGCCGGCACTCCTGACGAAAACGCGTCGAGCACGAAGCCGGCCAAGCGCGGTGAGAACGCGGCGTCGCCCGCAGCGATGCGCTCGATCGCTTCGGCGATCTCGGCGCCCGTGGCCGACTTGGTGATGTAGCCCCGCGCACCGGCGCGGATGACGGCGATCACGTCCTCAGGCGCGTCGGACACCGACAGCGCGAGAAAGCGCAGCGCCGGCTTCTTCGGCGCGACGCGACGCAGGATCTCGACGCCACCGCCGCCGGGCATGTGCACGTCGAGCAGCACGACGTCGAGGGCGTCGTCGTCGAGCGCCAGCAATCCCTTGACCGCTTCGTCGACGTCGCCCGCTTCGCCCACCACCGACACGGCGTCGCCCAGCTCGGTGCGCACGCCGGAACGCACGAGCGGGTGGTCGTCGACGATGAACACGCGTGCCGTCATTGCGCCACTGCGCCGTTGGTCTTGGGACGCGGCACCCGCAGTTCGATCTCGGTGCCCTCGCCGGGTGCGGTACGCACCGTGGCCGTGCCTCCGGCGCGCTCCACGCGTCCCTTGATCGACTCGGCGACCCCGTGGCGATCCCCGTCGACCGTCGACGGGTCGAAACCGACCCCGCGATCACGCACGAACAACTCGACGGCGTCGGGGTCGGCCTGCATGTACACGTCGATCTTGTCGACCTTGGCGTGGCGCGCCGCGTTCACCACGGCTTCGCGCCCCGCGGCCACCAGCGCGCGCCCGGCGTCGTCGAGCGGTGCGTCGCCCGACGATACGACCTCGACGCGCACCTGATGGTCGTCTTCGACCGCTGCCAGTTCGCGGCGCAGCAGAGTGCCAACGGAGTCGATCTGGCGCTTGTTCGGGTCTTCGAACAGCCACTCACGCAGCTCCCGCTCCTGACGCCGCGCCATAGCGCGCACTTCCTTGGGATCGTCGGCGCGGCGCTGGATGAGCGCCAAGGTCTGGAGGACGCCGTCATGGAGGTGCGCGGCGACGTCGGCGCGCTCCTGGCTGCGAATGCGCTCGCGTTGTTCGAACTTGAGGTCGGCCGTCAAGCGCCCGATCCACGGCCAGCCGAGGAAGGCCACGCCGGCCACGATGGCCAGGGCACCGAGCGCGCTCTGGCTCACCGTCGTCCACCCGCCGGCGGCCACCGCCGCGCTCACCGCCGCGCCGGCTGCCAGCAGCGTCAGACCGAGCGCGACGCGCAGCGGCCAACCGCGCGTGCGCGCCCCGCGCGCCGACTCGTCGCGCCCGCCGAACAACGCGGCCGCGCCTGCGACGACGAGGGTCGGCAGCGCGATGCGGTCGCCCACCCAGTAGCCGCTGGCCCGCGCCATCAGGCCGACGCCCGCCACCGCGCAGAGAATGGCGACGGAGTCGATAGCCGCGCCGCGCCGCGGCGGCCTGACCGGCTGATTCGACGGGCGGAGGGACAACCACAGCACGCCGTAGAGGACCGCGCCGAGTCCGCCGCAGAGCGCCAGCAGCACGGCAGCGAGTCGCACGACGCCCGCTTCGACGCCGAAGGCGGCGGCGATGCCCGAGCACACGCCGGCGACCATGCGCGAGCGCGGTCGCCGGGTGATCGACAGGCGCAGCGGGGGCGTCGGCACCAAACGATGGTCGCACGCGACGGCGTTTTCGACCATCGGGAACGACCCTGAGATCATCCGGCCGACGAATCAGGGTGATTCCCGATACCGCCGGCGCCCCCGATTGCGCAGGATGCACGCATGGCAAATGTGTCCGTGAACGACTACAAGCTGATGCGGGCCCGCGACGGGCGCATGCTCGGCGGCGTGGCCGCGGGTCTCGCCCGCGCCTCGGGTCTCGACGTCACCCTCGTGCGCCTCTGCGTCGGCGCCATGGTGCTGTCGGGCTTCGGCGTGGCGGCGTACATCCTGATGTGGGTCATCCTCCCCGAGGAGTCGCCCAAACGGGGCCGCCTCATCGAGCCGGCACCCGAGCCCACGGCGCGCATCATCCGCATCGCCCTCGTGGTCCTCGCCGTCTTGTCGCTGTTCAACAAAGTCGGCGGCTTCTGGGGCTTCGCCAATCCGCATCCGCACCCCTTCGGCTTCGACGGCGGACTCGGCTTCATCCTCCTCGGCATCGGCATCGCCGTCCTGTTCACTCGTCACCGGCCGGACCGCAACCTGTGGGACGCCAGGCCCCCCAACCCGCGTCCTGCAACCCCCAGCGCGACGCCGGCCGGTGACGACGATCTGCCGCCCACGTTCACCGGCCCGTTCAGCGAAGCGATGGGTTCGGTTCACGGAGCCGTGTCCGACGCCTTCCGCGAGTTCCGCACCACGGTCACCGAGTCGCGGCCGCGCCGCAGCGGTGAGCCGCCGGCGCCGACCTACACGACGACTTACGACCACGACGACACCGAAGACCGCTTCGACGAATTCGGCAACTACAACCCCTACGCCGGCGAAGAAGAGGCGGCGACGCGCCCGGTCGCAACGGCGACGGTGAGCGGCGACGTGCGCCACTCCGGCGGCGCCGCCCTCGGTTGGGCGCGTGTGCTCGGCTGGCTTCTGCTCATCTGGTGGTCCATCGGCGCTGTCGCCGTGGTGGCGCTGTGGCTGGTCGGCGCCGTCAGCGTGCGGGCCCCCGTCGTGCTCGGCGTGGCGGCGTGGATCGTGTTCATCGGCGTGCTGAACACGCTGCTGCACGCCCGCTTCGCCCGGGCCATCATCCCCGCACTGGCGCTGCTCGCCATCCCCGTCGGCATCGCCGTTGCGTCGCTGACGATCAACGGCGCCATCGGTTACCAAGAGGTGCGGCCGACCGCGGTGCACGGATCCGTGACCGAACGCGTCGCCGCGGGCTACATGAAACTCGACCTCACCAAGACGAGCTTCGAGTCGTCATCGTCGACCGTCAACGCTCGCGTCGGTGCCGGCTACCTCCAGGTCACGGTGCCCAACAACGCTGCGGTCGTAGTGCACGCCACGACCAAATCCGGTGGTGGCTTCGACGTCTTCGGCCACCCGAGCAACGGTTTCAGCCCCGACTACGCCGGAAGCTTCAACGGCTGCGACAGCGGTTCGAAGCTCATACTGAACCTCAAGGCCGGGGCCGGCTTCGTGCAGGTGCAGCGGGCCAACGGCCACACCGCCCGGACGTGTTAGGGAGCCGGACAATCCGCGGTCGTGCTTAACCTGATGCCATGGCAGACGACCGGGCGGCACGGGTCCTGCTCGTGGAGGACGACGACAGCCTGCGGGAGAGCGTCGCCGCCGCACTCGGCGCCTGCGGCTTCGACGTACAGGCGGAAAGCGACGGCAGCGCGGCGGAATCGGTCGTGGCGGCGTTCGGGCCGGACGCGGTAATCCTCGACATCCTGCTGCCGGGCGCGAACGGTTTCGAGGTCGCGTCCCGCATTCGCAACGTCTCGACGGTGCCGGTGATGTTTCTCTCCGCGCTCGACGGCGTCGACGACCGCCTGCGGGGATTCGACACTGGGGCCGACGACTACCTCGTGAAGCCGTTCGCCATGGCCGAACTTCTCGCTCGGTTGCGGGCCATCCTGCGGCGGAACGAACGGTTCGCGTCGGCCGTTATCAGGGCCGGGGACGTCACCATCGACGAAGCGGCACGTGTCGCGACGCGCCGCGACAACGCGATCGACCTCACACCGACCGAGTTCGGTCTGCTGTGCGTGTTTGCGCGTGCACCCGGACGCGTCTTCTCGAAACAAGAACTGTTGTCGCTCGTCTGGCGCTACGACGAGTACGACCCCAATCTCGTCGAGGTCTACATCAGCACGCTCCGGCGCAAACTCGAGCGTTGTGGCTCCCGGTTGATCCACACGGTGCGCGGTGAGGGCTACGTGCTGCAGGTATGACGTCGATCCGCCCGCGCGTGACGCAGTGGTTCCACCAGTTGCTGCTGGAGCCGCGGCCAACGCGCGGTCGCGCGCTGGCGATCGGGGCCGTGTGCAGCGTGGTCGTGGCGGTCATCGGTGTCGTCGACGTCAGCACGGGCGCCGACCTCACGCTCGGCGCCGTGTACCTCCTGCCGGTGGCGGTCGGCGTCGTGCTCGTCGGCACGGGATGCGGCATGGTGATGGTGGCCGAGACGGCGGTCGTCGGGCTTGCGGCCGACCTCGTGCGTCGCCACGACACGAGCGTCGACGTGCACATCGCCAACGGGGCCATGCGCGCCGCCATGCTGATGATCGTCGTCGCTCTCATCGCCGGGTTTCGTTCGGTGCTCGACCGCGCCCGCACGTCAGATCAGCGCAGCCAGCAGTTCCTCGCGTTTGCGGCGCATCAGCTGCGCACGCCAATCGCGAGCGTGCGCGCCGCCAGCGATGCGCTCGTACTCGAGGGCGTCGACCCGAAGGCGGCTCGACTGTTGCAACGGATCGCGTCAGATGCAGCCCGCTGTGGCCGCCTCGTCACCGGCCTGTTGCGGATGGCCCGCCTGGATCAAGGCGAAGTCCTGCCGACGATGCCGACCGATGTGCGCGCCCTCGTCGCCGACGAAGTCGAGCGTACGCGCGCCCTCAACCCGTTGATCTCCGTGGACTACGAGGTGGGCGACGCCGTCCCGGAGCTCGTGGCGATCAGTCCTGAAGCAGCAGCCGAAGCGCTGCAAAACGTGCTCGACAACGCCCGCCGCTTCGCCCGCACCCGTATCGAACTGGTCGTGGACGTCGCCGATCACACGCTCACGATGACGATCACCGACGACGGGCCCGGTGTTGCTCCCGCGATGCGCGATCGCATCTTCGAGCGGTTCGCCACCCTCGACGACCGCGGGGGCTCAGGTCTCGGTCTTCCAATCGCCCGCGGCCTCGCCGAGAGCCAGGGTGGTGGTCTCGTGCTCGCCGACGACGCGTTCGTCCTCACCATGTCGATCCGTCCGCTCGATGGTCCGAGCAGCAGAGGACCCCGCCCGGCGCGGGCGGGGTCCTCCGTGAACTCGACGACGACGAGCCGTTAGCCGAGCAGGGCAAATCCCGGCCGGTAGGTGAACACCGGATTCGGGTTGGTGCCGGTGACCGGCGGGTTGAACGTCACGAAGTCGCCTCCGAGAGCAATCAGACCGCTGGTCGTCAGCGCCATGCTGCGGATGAGGCCGCTCGGCGTGGGCTGCCAGTCGAGCACCTCGCCGGTGTTGGCGTCGACGCCCGACAGCGACCCGTAGGCGTTGCCGCCCGTCGTGTTGAAGCCACCGGCGAGATACAGGTTCGACGAGAACACGAGCAGCGCGTTCACCGGACCGTCGGTGTCGACGTGCCACGCCGTCGCGTTGCCAGCAGTGTCGTCCACGTTGGCGACGTTGGTGCGTGCTGCGCCACCCACGTTGGCGAAGGCACCCCCGAGGAAGATGCTGTGGGTGTTGTCCGGGTCGACGGCGATGGCGTTCACCGCACCGTCAGGACTCGGGTCCCATCCCGTGGCGGCACCGGCGGTGTTGATGGCAGCAGCGTTGTTGCGGGTCGCGCCGCCAGTGTTGGTGAACGATCCACCGACGAGGACGTTGCTGCCGTCGAGCACGATCGCCGTTACCGTTCCCGCGTTGCCGGTTACGCCGCCGCTGTTCCACGAGGTGGCGTTGCCGGTTGCCGGATCGAGCTGGGCGAGGCTGTTGCGCGCCGAGCCACCGATGCCGGTGAAGTTGCCACCGGCGTAGACGGCGTCGTCGCTGGCTGTGAGGACGTTGACAACCCCTCCCGGGCTGAGGCTCGGCGTGAATCCGGTGACGGTGCTGTCAGCCTGCTTCACCCCGGCGAGTCCGTTGCGGGCCGTGTTGTTGACGGCGCTGAACGAGCCGGCCAGGTACACGGTGTCGCTGTTGGCGCCGACAGCCGTAACCGGGCCGTCGGTGTTCGCCGTCCAGCTGGTGACGCCGCTGGCCTGGCTGATCTCGGCGACGTTCTTGCGGACGGCGCCGCCGAGGACCTTGAACGCGCCGCCGGCGAGCAGCCGACTCGAAGCGTCGCGGCCGAGGGCGTACACGTCGTTGCCGGCGTGCGCCGTCAGCGGTTGCAGCGTTGGACCTGCGGTGGCCGCGCTCGTCTGGTTGAGGTACAGGGCGATGCGGTTGCGGGCTGCGCCTTCGGCGTTCTTGAACGACCCACCGAGAGCGATGTACGAGCTCGCGGCCGGGCCGGCGCTGATGGCGTAGACGGGCCCGTCGAGCGACGGCTTCCACGACGTGGACGGCGCGCCGTTCATCTGAGTCGCCGGGGCGGTCGAGGTCGCACCCGTGCTGGTGATGCCGTAGGCGACGGCGTTGGTGACGTCCACTCCGCCCGGCGACGCCGCACCTGCATGGGTGAACGAGCCGCCGAGGAACACGGCGTAGGGAATGCTCGCCGATCCGCCGTAGCCGAGACCGATGGCGTTGACGGGCCCGTTGGTGTTCGGGTTCCACGTCGTCGGCGCACCGGGTGCCGTGGTGCTGAACGCTGCGGCGTTACCGCGGGCCGACGGAGCGTCGGTCGCCTTGTAGGCACCGTCGAAGGAACCGCCGACCATGATGAACGCCGGCGCCGAGACGGGGAGGGTGAGCAGCGTGCTTTGCGCCGCCAGGGCGATGGTCTTCACCGAGGCCGTGGCGCACTCGCCCGACACCGGAGCACCGGTGCAGACCTGCGGCACGAAGGCGGCGTCATAGGTGATCGTGGGCGCCGCCGTGCTACCGCCCCAGTTGTCGCGGGCGATGTGGTTGGCGACCACCGTGTTGCCGAGCTTGGTGAAGTCGCCACCGAAGTACACCTTGCCCTGCTGGGTCACGGAGGCCAGGTTGACGGCGAAGATCGCACCGTGCGGCGTGATCACGTTGACCGCACCGTTCGGGTCGCCCGCCGATTCGAAGGTCAGGTCCTTCGTCGTGGTGTTGACGTACATGAAGTTGTGATGGCCGCCGGCGTTGAAGAGACCGCCGACCGCGACGCGGTACACCGTGTCGGCAGTGGTGACGGCGTACGAAGTGCTCGCGACCGCCACGGCCCGCACCTCACCGGTGATGCCGCCGAGGTTGCAATATGTGTTGTCGAGCGCGCCCGCCGAGGTGATGTGAGCGAAGGCAACACACGACTGGCCCTGCACCTTGTCGAAGGTGCCACCGATGAAGTAGCCACCGGTGAGGTCCGACGTGATGGCCTTGACCACGCCGCCGGTGATTCCGGCGCCGTTCACGACCGAACCCTGCGTCGAGCCGGCGGTGAGAACCTCGGCACCGGCACCGCCTGCCGCGGGACCGGCGGTGTCGAAGCTACCGCCGAGGTAAGTGGTGTCGTGGCCGCTCGTGGCGACCGAGTTGACGGCGCCGTCGACCGCCGATGCGATCTGGACGGCGGGCTTGGCCGGCGTGACCACCGCGGTGAGCGCCGTTGTGACGGTCGTCTTCACCGGGGCGTTCGTGTCGTCCCGGTTGTCGTTGGTACCGGTGATGTCGACCTTGAGCGTCTTGCCGAGGTCGTTGGCCTTGCTGACGGTGTACCGGTTGGTGGTGGCACCGTCGATGTTGGCGCAGTTGGTGCCGTCGGCGTCGCAGCGCATCCACTGATACGCCAGCGCCGTTTCGGTACCGGCCTGCCACGTCCCGTCGGTGACCTTCAACTTGTCACCGGTGAAGGGTGCCGAGCCCGCCGGAATGTCCGACGAGACAGAGCACGCGCTGTTGATGCAGCGCTGGATGACGCCCACGACGGTGTTGATCGGCGCCGGCTGGATGCGCTGCTGCGCACTCGTGGCCGGCGTCGAACCGATGTGGTTCGTCGCGGTGACCACGACCTGGATGGTCGAGTCGAGGTCGGTCGGATACGCCACGTTGTAGGTGGAGTCAGTGGCCCCGGCGATGTCGGCGCACGACGCCGGCGTTCCGCTCGCGTCACACTTCTGCCACTGGTAGGCCAGCGCGCTGCTGATGCCGCCGGTCCAGTCCGTGCTCTTCGAGCTGTGTGCGGTCAGGGTGTGGCCCGTACCGGCCACGCCCGTGATCGTGGGCAGGACGGTGTTCGTCGGCGCCGCACTCTGATCGACGACCGGCGCCGTCGCCGGCGAAGCCAGCGAGGTGAACGATCCGTCGAGGTTGGTGCCCGTCACGACCACGCGGAACGCGTGACCGATGTCGGTGGTCGTGCCGCCGGGGCCGTCGCCGTACACCGGTAGGTACACGGCGTTGGTGGCGCCGCTAACGGGCCCGCAGATGGCGCCGGTCTCGTCGCAGCGCAGCCACTGGTAGTTGAGGGTGGGCGAGTTGGCCACCGTCGGCGAATCCGCCACCGGCGACCACGTGCTCGTCGCCGCCAGCGGCGACTCCGCGATGGGGTCACCCGAGATCGTCGGGCCCCCCGTCAGCGTCGGGAGCACCGGACAGACGACGGGCGTCAACGCGGTGGCCGCGCCGAGCGTGAACGCAGTGGTGTCGGGACACGTGACCGCGCCGGCTTTGGCGTCGGGGATCTGGGTGGAACCGGACGCGTGATACGTCGAGTCTCGTCCGCTGGCCGCGAAACCACCGGGGAACGAACCGGCGGGGATGCCGGTTACCGACGCGGCGTAACCGACGCAGCCCGACAGCGGCTTTCCGGCGGTGTCGACGAACACCTTGCCGGGATTGCTGCCCGCGATGGGCGCGTTGCTCAGCGCCAGGCGAGTGCCGTCGACGTGGACGTCCGCGGCGCGGGCCGTACACGTGGTGTTCGGTGTCCCGCCGGACTTGGCGTAGTTGTCGAAGTGGATCGGGAGGTTGCTGCTGAGGAGCAGCGAACCCTTGTCCGTCGAGCTGTGCGGCGACGAAGCGCAGGCGCCCGTCGTGGCGCTGGCGCAGTACGACAAGGTGCCGGGAGCGGGAGCGGCCTTGCTCACGACGGTCGACAAGCCGCCCAGCACCGCATAGTTGAGGCTGTAGAGATCGCCCTTGGCGTCGCCGGTGTAGCGCAGGTTCTCCGCGCTCGCCGACGGCGTCACGGTCGTGACGTGCATGGTGTTCGGCTCGTTGTCGTAGCGGTTGGTCAGATCCAGTGTCGTGCACGCCAGCAGGCAGAAGTTCTGCGTGAGCTTTGGCGTGGGCGCCGGTTCGGTGAGCGGCGGGATCGTCGGCAACGCCGGCAGCGGGTTGAAGTCCACCGGCGGCAAGGTGAGCGTCGTACCGCGGTGCACCGCGACCGCCGTGTCGAACTTGGTACCGCTCGAGGCGTACGTGGTGGTCGCCGTGTACGACACGGGCGCGGTCGAAGCGGAGTTGTCAGCCGCGGACGCGTCGGTGTCGAAGGCGGGCTGGGTCGTGGTGTCGTAACCGACGTGCAGCACGTTGGCGAGCAGGCCGGCGTCGATGCTCAGCGGCAGCGTCGCCTTGGCCAGCGGCATCTTGGTGATCGTTTCCTTCATCACGACGGCGCCACTCGGATCGAGGGCGTAGCTCGCCATGGCGCACACGTCGAACGTGCCGCTGTTGTCGACGTCGATCGGCGTCGGCAGGTTGATGAGGCCCGGGGCCGTCTTGGTGATGCGGGTGCCGTCGGGCGCCTGATACGTCGTCGTCCAGTTGAACTGGAGCAACTGCAGCAGGGCCGGCACAGCCGCCGTCGTGGCGTTGGCACCCAAGAGCGCCAGCACCTCGTTGTAGACGGTGTCATAGACCTGCTTGATCAACGCGTCGGTCTTGGCGTCGGTTTGCTGGATCGTCGGCGACGCCAGCTTGTAGGTGCGCGACAGGTCGGCGCCGAGGCCCGGCACGAACGAGGTGGGAACAGCCGTGAGCGCGCACACCGGCGACAGCACGTCCTGCGCGATCGACAGGCCTGAGGTGAGACCCGTCGTCAAGCCAAGCGCCAGAACCTGGCCCTCGATCGACGAGACCGCCGCCATCAGGTCAGCCTGCGCCGCGCCGGTGTCGAGCGCGGCGATGTCGGCTTGCACCTGAGCGACGGACGCCTGGAGCGCTGCCACCTGTGACTGCACGTCAGGAGCGGTCGTCCCCTGGAGTGCGACGCCCAGCGCCTGCACTGCCGAAACGACCTGACCGACCGCGCTCGTCGTCTGCTGCAAACCGCCGGAGAGATTGAGGACGCCGGGCACACCCTTGGAGTCCTTCAACGGCGTCACCGTCGGCGCGGGCGGCAGACTCGGCAGCGCCGCGCGGGCGCTTTCCGGGCTGGCGACGAAGGTCGCCAGCGTGCACACCGCGGTTAGTACGAGAAGAACGCGCGACCGAAGCGCGCGCCTGCGAAATTGCCCCACCGTTTCCCCTTTCGCGAGCAACGACTCTGCTCGTCAGACTCAAGGAACGGCGGTTTGCTGAATTCCTACGGTGGCTAAGCCTGAGAAGATTCTCAGCAACGACTCTGGCTGAGTATGGCGGGTTACCGACGAATCGGACTTCTGTGCCACGTCTTGGTCGCCAAACCGCGTCGTAGACGCGAAATGGCGGCCAGAACTCGGCATCAAACCTCGACCGAGCGAGTTGGTTTGGCGGAGAGGGAGGGATTTGAACCCTCGGACCCAGTTTCCCAGGTCAACTCATTAGCAGTGAGTCCGATTCGGCCGCTCTCGCACCTCTCCCGAAGACGCCGAGGTTAGTCGCCACACTCCCGAACTGCGGTCGTCAGTAGCGGTTCGGTCGTGATTCCCGAGCGGCCGAAAACGGGGATGCGCCGGTCAGGTGGTGGCGGGCACCGGGTTGTCGTGGTGGCTGAACAACACTTCGGCCGTGACGGGTCGGGCCAGGTCGGCAAGATCCGCGGACAGGTCGAGCAGCAGGTCGTCGATCGAGATCATCCCTTGGAACGCCGCGCCGCGGACCACTGCGAGGCGACGTACGGCATGGGTGCGGAACACGGCGAAGACGTCGTGCAGCTCGGAGTCCGCCGGCACGGTGACGACCGGCGACGACATCACCGCGTCGACGCGCGCGTCGTCGGGCAGGCCGCGCGCCAAGGCGCGGCGAACGAGATCGCGGTCAGTAACGATCCCAACCAAGTTCGCGCCGTCGATGACGGCGATGGAACCGACTCCGGCTTTGTCCATGAGAACCGCCGCTTCACGGATGGTTTGCTCCGGTCGGATGCCGACACTCGAGCGGCGCAGTGCGTCGATGGTTTGCATTGGCAGGTTTCCTTCAGGCTCGGGCGTGTTCGAAGTGTTGGACCGTGGCGTCCGAGCCGGGGAAGAACAACGACTCGTGACCCGTGTCGCCCCAACGGACGAGGAAGGGCGCGTGACCATCGGGTCCATGGACTTCGAGGACTTCGCAATCGCGTTCGGGCTCTCCGACACGGTGCCCTTGGATCACGATGCGATCGCCGACGCTTGCTTGCATGGTCTTTCTCCAATCGCTTGTGACGCCATCGTCGTGCGCGCGAACGCCGTCGGGGTAGGGGCAAAGGACCCTTGTCCGGTGATCACGGTCGCGCGGCGTTCGAGACAGGGCGGACGGACGCGTAAACGACGAGGCCGACCAGCATCGGGAGCCAGTGGCTTACGAGCCGCCAGGTGAGCACGACGGCCGCCGCCTCGCCAGCGGGCATGCCTTGTGTCGCAAGGGCGCCGATCATGGCGGTTTCGACCACACCGATGCCACCGGGCGTCAAAGGAAGCGCGGCGGCGAGTTGGCCGACGACGTAGGCGAGGGCGACGCCCGCGAGGGGCGCGCCTCGCGTCACGGCAAGGGCGAGCGCGGCGATGACTCCGAGGTCGCACGCCCAACTGGCGAGCGCGAGTCCGGCCGCACGCGCCATACCCCGCCCGTTGCTGGCGACGGCTTGGAGCGCGACGGCCGCGCGTTCGAGTCCGGCGGCGGCGTCCTCGACGTGCAACCACGCGCGTAACCGTTGCCCGCGCACCAACCCGTTCAGCCGCGCCGACAGGTAGTGGCCAAGGTCGGGGTCGCGGACGCCTAGCCAGCCGAGACCGGCAAGGACGCCGATCGCCAGGACGACGCCACCGAGGCCGAGCGCAGCCGCGCCGCCTCCGCCGGCGAGAACCGACGCCGCCGAAACGACCGGGAGCGCGACGACGAGGACCAGCGACGACAGGACCCCGCTAGCCAACAGCGCCGTCGCCGAGAGCGCCGGATCGAGGTGCTCACGGCGCAAGATCCCGACCGTCGGCGGCAGCGCCGCGACGGTGCCGCCCGGCAATACCTTGCCGAGCGCCGTGCCCGCCAGAACTGCGAGCACGAGCAGTCGCCGTGTGGGTGCGACTCCCTCCATACCGAACACCGCGCGTGCCAGTTCGGCGTACAGGGCGAGGCTGGCGGCCTCGAGCCCGACGAGAACGGGAACGAGCCACCACTGAAGACGGACAAGGCTGTCGAGCGCGTCACGCAGACCGGCGACGCGCGGCAACAGCAGATACACACCGAGGCCGAGAACGACGACCCTCAGGGCGGTGGTGTAATGGCGCCGTTTCAGTTCTTCGTGGTTTCGGGTTCTGGTGGACGCATCACGACAACCGGGCAGTGCGCGTGGTGCACACACGCGGTCGACACGGATCCGAGCAGCATGCCGGTGAAGCCGCCCCGGCCGCGGCTGCCGACAACGAGCAGCGCCGCGTCTCGGGATGCATCGATGAGCGCCTGCGCCGCCGAGCTGATCACGAGACGGCCCTCGACGGGCACGCCGGCGTCGCGAGCGATCGCCAGCTCGGTGTCGAGTACCGCCTGGCCTGCGTCGCGCAACTGGTCGAACGTGACGCCTGCGTAGGGGCTCGCAGCCGCGAATCCGAAGTCCACCGCGTGGACCAATAGACACGACAGCCCGCGCGCTTTGGCTTCGTCGAGGGCCCACGCCATGGCCCGGCGACCGTTGTCAGAGCCGTCGACTCCGACGACGATCGCTGTTTTCTCGTTGGCGGTCACGATGGCCGGCCGAACGCGCGCACCGACAGAGTGAGGAAGACCGCGGCGATGCCCGCGACGATGGCGAGTTCTGACGCAGTCCCGAGCGTGTGCCCGAACAACTCGACCCCAGTGGGGAATCGGGCGCGCGCGGCGGGCGGCAGGTTCTGGGCGGCGAACACGGTGCGGCGGAGGGGATCGACGGCGTAGGTGAGGGGATTGACCCGGGTGAGCACGCTGAGCCAGGCCGGCAGGCCGCTGAGCGGGAACATGGCGCCTGAGAGGAACAGCATGGGGAACAGCACCAGTTGCACGACGACGCCGAAGCTCTCCATGTGATCGATGCGGCTGGCGAGGAACACGCCGAAGGAAGTGAGGGCGACCGCCATCAGTAGGCAGAGCGCGACCACTTTCAGCACGAGCAGGACGGTGAGGTGGACGCCGATGGCGGGAGCGAGGGCGAGCATGACGGTGCCCTGGAGCGTGGCGACGGTCGCGCCGCCAGCAGCCTTGCCGACGACGAGGGCGGCGCGGCTTGCGGGGGCGACGAGCATCTCGCGCATGAACCCGAACTCCCTGTCCCACACGATGGACATGGCACCGAAGATGGCGGTACTGACGACGCTCATCGCGACGACGCCGGGGAACACGAACTTCTTGAAGTCGAAGCCGCCGGTGGTACCGACGAGTGGGCTGATCCCGTAGCCGAGAACGAACAGGAACAGGATCGGCTGGGTGAACCCGGTGAGGATGCGGATCCGGGTGCGGGCGAAGCGGAGCAACTCACGTTGCCAGACCATGGCGGCGGTCCGAAGTTCGTGGGGCAGGCCGGGCTCGCGCGACGCCAGTCGCTCCGAGGGGCGGGAGGGGACGGTCGTCATGGCCGCTCCTACCGGTGGTGCCCGAACCGCGCCCGCGCCATGCGGCCCATCGCATGGTTGTCGCCGGACTGCTCGCGGATGGCCCGACCGGTGAAGTGGAGGAACACGTCGTCGAGGGTGGGCCGGTGGACGTGCACCTGGCGTACTGGCACCGAGGCCGCGGCGAGGAGACCGACGACGGCGGACTCGCCGTCGTCGACGAAGGCGACGATGCCGTCCGGCGTCTGTCGCACGCGGTAACCGGCGGCGGCGAGGGCGCGTTGCGCCACGTTGTCGTCGCCCGTGACGATCGTGACGGTGTCGGCACCCACGAGAGCCTTCAGGTTGTCGGGCGTGTCGAGGGCGACGATCTGCCCGTGGTCGATGATGGCGATGCGGTCGGCGTACTCGGCCTCGTCCATGTAGTGGGTCGTGAGAAACACCGTGACGCCCTCTTCGTCGCGCAGGCGCAGCACGTCGGCCCACATGAGCGCCCGGGTTTGCGGGTCGAGACCAAGCGTCGGCTCGTCCAAGAACAGCACCCGCGGCGTGTGCAGCAGGGCGCGAGCGATCTCGAGGCGCCGCGCCATGCCACCCGAGAACGTCGACACAAGGTCGCGGCGGCGATCGGCCAGGTCGACCAGTTCCAGCACGCCGCGGATTCGTGAACTGACCTCGCTGCGGGGCACGTCGTAGAGGACGGCGTGGAAGCGCAGGTTCTCCTCGGCCGTCAGCTGATCGTCGAGTGTCTGCTCTTGGAATACCAGACCGATGCGTCGCCGCACCTGCTTCGCTTGCGTGGCCACGTCGAAACCGGCGACCGTGGCGGTCCCACTCGTCGGTCGCGCCAGCGTGCACAGCATGTTGATGGTGGTCGACTTCCCGGCGCCGTTTGGCCCGAGGAACGCGAACACCTGGCCGGGTTGGACCTCGAAGCTCACGTCCTTCACCGCCTCGAAGCCGTCGAATTGCTTCGTGAGGTTCGCCACCACGACGATCGGCGGGGACGGTGTGTCGGCGTCGGCCGCGTCGGCGCCCGTCGTTTCGACAACCACCGCCTCGCGCGTCGAACGGGACAACGTTCCTCCTCACACCGTGCAACCGTTTCTCAGGGTGGGCCACACCCCGAGTGACCGGTAGAGCCGTTGGTCATCGCCGGGAGGGGCGGTTACGACCGACACCGCGCCATACCAAATATCAACGAAATCCCAATTTTTCGTAATGGACTAATGGCCCTAGTCCCAAAGGACGATGGGCCATCCATGAACATGTCAAACCGCATGCGCGCCGCGACCGCGGCAATTGGGGCACTGGCCCTGGCGTGCGCTGCAGCCCTCGCTTCCCCCGCCTACGCGGCGACGAGCGGCGACACGACGACGACGTTCACTCTCACCGCCGGCAGCCTCGCGATTACTGCCCCGGCCAGTGCGAACCTCGGCTCTGTAGCGACGGGTTCAGCCTCCACGTCCGCCCAGCTCGGCGCCATCACCATCTCCGACGGGCGCGGGGCGCTCCTCGGTTCCTGGACCGGCAGCGTGAGCAGCACCGACTTCACGACCGGCGGCGCGACCGCGAACGAGACGATCAGCAAGTCCGTGATCGACTACTGGTCGGGCGCGGCGACGGCGTCGTCGGGTGTCGGCACCTTCACCCCGGGCCAGCTGCTGTCGGCCAACAAGGTGGCGCTCAGCGCGTCCCGCACCGCGTTCTCCGCCACTGTGGTCGTCGGTAACAACTCAGTCACGTGGAACCCGACACTCATCGTGAACGTGCCGGCCGCGGCCGTCGCCGGCGATTACACGGGAACCGTCACGCACTCGGTCGCCTGACCGGACGAACATGGGCGACGGTGATCCGCCGCTGTCATGCTCTTCACCTGACGATGCTGAGCGCGCTGGCCGCGCTCAGCATCGTCGGTTTCGCGCCACCGGCCCGCGCCACCTTGTCGATCAGCGTGCCGGCGAGCGCCAACCTCGGCTCGACCTCGGTCGGTAGCTCGACGCAGTCCGCGCAGTTAGGCACCGTCACCGGCAGCGGCAACCTGCTCACGCTGGCGTTCACCGCGACGGTGACCACGTCGGTGTTCACCACCGGTGGCGGCACCGCCAACGAGACGATCGGCAAGTCGCAGATCTACTACTGGTCGGGTTCGGCGACGAGCACGAGCGGCGTGCTGCTCACCAACGTCCCCGGCCAACTCAACGCCGGTCTCGCCGTCCCGCTCA
Source organism: Acidimicrobiales bacterium (assembly GCA_035546775.1). Taxonomy (NCBI): domain Bacteria; kingdom Bacillati; phylum Actinomycetota; class Acidimicrobiia; order Acidimicrobiales; species Acidimicrobiales bacterium. The sequence continues at coordinate 46,266 of DASZWD010000057.1, read as the reverse complement.
CTGCGGGCGCGGTCGCCTTCACCGCCAGCGGCGCGGTGGCGTTCAGCGTCAGTTGGAACCCGACCATCGTGGTGCACATCCCGGCCAACGCCGTCGCCGGCACATACTCGGGCACCATCACCCACTCGATCGCGTAGACAGTGTCGATGCGCCGCGTCGTGTTCGCGCTCCTCACGTTGTTAATGGCGGCGACGTGCATGCCTCGCGCCGAGGCGCAACAAGCGCAAGGCAGCATCGGCATCGCACTCGCCGAGGCGCCAACGAATCGCGCCAACGACCCGCGCGCCCGCGTGTACATCGTCGACCACGTCGCGCCCGGAACGACGATCAGCCGCAAGGTCCGCGTGTCGAACAACACCAACGAGACCGAGTCGATCGACACCTACGCAGCCTCGGCGTCGATCAAGGACGGCGAGTTCCGCTTCGGCGACGGGCACGCCCGCAACGAACTCACCACGTGGACGACCGTCGAGCCCTCGACCGACTCGTACGCGCCCGGTGAGACGAAGCTCGTCACCGTCACTATCGCGGTGCCGAAGGACGCCAGCGAGGGCGAGCGCTACGGCGTGGTGTGGGCGTCGGTGTCGTCGACGCCAACCGCCGGGCAGAGCATCACCAGCGTCAACCGCGTCGGCGTGCGCATCTATCTCTCGGTGGGCCCGGGTGGCGAACCACCGTCGAGCTTCCGGGTCACCGGGATCCAGGCGCGCCGGACCGACAAGGGCCAGCCCCAGGTCGTCGCCCGCGTCGAGAACACCGGCGGGCGCGCCCTCGACCTGTCGGGCTCATTGCGCCTGACGAACGGGCCGGGCGGGCTGTCGGCGGGTCCGTTCGACGTGAAGCTGGGCACGACCCTCGGCGTCGGCGAAACCGAACCTGTGCTCGTGACGCTGAACAAGGCGCTGCCCGCCGGCCCATGGCACGCGCGCCTCGATCTCGAGTCGGGTCTCGTGAAGGAACACGCGGCGGCGACGATCACGTTCCCGAAGTCGGGCAGCGGGCCGGTCGTGCATCCCGAAGGTCAGGCGAAGTCCGACATCTTGAGCGTGCTCGTGTTCGTCGCGCTCTTCGTCGGACTCCTGGCCCTCGTCTACGGCCGCAGACTCCGGCGATCCCGCGCCGCCGCCGCGTGACTGCTTGAGCGGAGGGGGCGGGATTCGAACCCGCGGAGGCTTGCACCTCAACGGTTTTCAAGACCGTCGCATTCGTCCGCTCTGCCACCCCTCCAACGCACTTCTGTGAAGGATCGCCCGTGCACTACACGGAGAAGCCTTCACAGAAGTGACGACGCGTGAAAGTTACCGCTCGATCTGGCCGCGCAGGCCCGTGACCCAGGCGTCGGCGGCGCGCCAGGACGCCTCGGCGTCGAGACGCATCGCCGGGCCGTGCTCCCCCGCCGCCGGATACGAGCCGAGGAACTTGAGGTCGGCGAGCGACGCCCGCAGGTCGCGGAGGCAGTCGAAGACGACCTCGTCGTCGAGGTGACCCTCGAAATCGATGATGAAGCAGTAGTTGCCCAGACCCGCCTTCGTCGGGCGGCTCTCGAGCTTCGTCAGGTTGATGTTGCGGGCCGAGAACTGCGACAGGATCGAATGCAGCGACCCCGGTGTGTCGGCGCGCTGGAAGCATACGATCGACGTCTTGTCGTGGCCCGTCGCGGCAGGGATCGCCTTCGGGCGCACGAGCACGAAGCGCGTCGAGTTGTCGGGATGGTCCTCGATGTCGCTAGCGGCGACGGTCAAGCCGTAGAGCGCGGCCGACAGCGCGGGGCCGACCGCCGCGTCGCGCACCGATGGGTCCGCCGCGTAGCGCTCGCCCACGATGCGCGCTCCGTCGGCGGTCGACGACGTGGCCACGAACTCGGCGTTGGGCAGGTGGGCGCTGAGCCACTCGCGACACTGGGCGTGGGCGACGGGCAGCGTGAGCACGCGTTCCACGTCGGCGACGGCGAGGCCCGGCGGCGTCAGCAGGTTCATGACGATGCGCTTGACGATCTCGCGCTGGATCAGCAGGTCGTGATTGAAGATGAGGGCGTCGAGCGTCTCGTTGACCGTGCCTTCGATGGCGTTCTCGATCGGGACGATGGCGGCGTCGACCCGGCCGTCCTCGACGGCGGCGAGCGTGTCGACCATCGACCCGAAAGCCACGTGCTCGGCTTCGGCGAGATCCGCTTCGCCCTGCAGGGCCTCCTCGGTAAAGGTGGCGCGCGGGCCGAGAAAACCGATGCGGCGCAGTTCGGTCGTCATGGGTGGATCGACAACTGGAGCGTCTTGGTGTTGTCCACGGTGGAAGTTTCGCCCGCGAGTGGGCCGATCGTCACGGTCAATACCGCATCGCCCGGCGACGCCCGCAGGCCGCGCACGCCGATCGCCTGCCGCTTGCCCGGGCTCAGGTCGACGTAGTTGGTCGCCACATCCGGCGGCCCGCCGTTCACCGACAGCGACGCCACCAGCTTCACGTGCTTCTCGGGCTGGTTGCCGATGTTGGCCACGACGACTTGCAGCTTGACGGTGCTCGTCTTGGGCAGCAGCAGCTTGTCGCCGTCCTGGCCAACCGCTTCGGGCGTGGTCTCCACGAGGATCGTCGAGACGTCGACGACCGGGTTGACCGACGAGTTGGCCTTCAAGATGTTGACGAACGCCGTCAACTCCGGCTCCTCCCATTGCGTGCCCTCGGGCACCCACGCCGACGGAGCGACGGCCGACGCCGTCCCCTTCTGCATCGACGTGGCCACCACGTCGGTGAAGGCGCGGTACGCCTGGTCGGCGGCGACGAGGTTCTTCCCCGCGGCGACGAGCCGGTCGACGACCGACGGCGGCGGCTGGTTGCTCAACGCGTCGACCATCGCCTTCGACGCCGCCGACGCGCCGAGCGCCCGCAGTTCGAGCGTCGCCACCAAAAGGCTGTGCGCCTCGCCGACCCCCGACGGCGGCTTGAGCTGCTGCGCCGACGCCAATGTCCGGCGGGCACCCGTCACGATCTGACTGAGGCGGCGGCGGATGCCGGGGCGACCGAGGTCAGCCGCGCTGTCGCGCAGCGACGCCAGGTCGTTGCCCTGGGCGGTCGAATCGGCGATCAGGGGCCGTACGTCGTCGAGGTAGGCGAGCTGGCGCAGCTTCTGGTCGCGCGTGCCGCCGGCGACGGCGTGGATCGCCAGCGCGAGCAGGCTCAACGCCGTCGCAATGACGAGCACGCGAGCGCGCCGCTGTCGCGGGGTCAATCGCCGGGCCATTGCTGGCGCAGGCTAAGCGAGAAGGTTGGTTTGCTCGGGTTCGGCCGTGGGTGCAGCCGCCTTCTTGACGGTCTTCTTGGCGGGCGATGCCTTCTTGGCCGCCACCGGCGCCTTCGTGGCCGGCGCCTTCGTGGCCGGCGCCTTCTTGGCGGCGGCCTTCTTCTTCGGAGCACCCGGTGCCGGCTCCGCTTCCTCCGGCGCGGCAGCGTTGCCGTTCGTGGCCGGACGCACCTTGTTCGTCGGCTTGATGCCGGCCGACGCCAGCACGTCGGCGTCCACCCCGATCTGGCGCCACGCCGAGTAGCTGATGCCGTGACGATCGCCGTAGCCGCGCGCGACGCGCACGAACGACTTCTCCAGCTCGGCCATTTCGGTACCGCCCGTCGTCAGGCGGAGGTACTCGGCGTGCAGGTCGATCCGCTCCTGGGTCAGGTGGAGCCGCCGGACCGGGTCGGCCGACAGCAACTCGGTGTCGATCTGATGCATGCGGAAGTGCAGCGACTCGGCGGTCTTGGCGGCGCTGCGGCCGGCGCGCACGGCGTCGAGGGCGGACAGGTAACGACGGACGACGCGCGCTCGATCGTGCGCGTTTGCTTCACCAACCATTGCCGGGAACTTACAGAAGTCAGACGGTGTTTACGCTGTGATCATGGACACACGCACTGAGGAAGACTGGAAGCGCGAGCTCAGCCCCGAGGCGTTTCACGTCCTGCGCGAAGCCGGCACCGAGCGCGCTTTCACGGGCAAGTACTGGGACGAATGGCGCGACGGCGAATACGTCTGCGCCGGCTGCGGCGCCAAGCTGTTCGACTCCGTGACCAAGTTCGACGCCGGCTGCGGCTGGCCGAGTTTCGACGCCACTGCCTCCCCCGACGCCGTGACGCTGATCGAAGATCGCTCATACGGCATGGTGCGCACCGAAGTGCGCTGTGCGAACTGCGGCGGCCACCTCGGCCACGTGTTCGACGACGGGCCGACCGAAACCGGCGACCGCTACTGCATGAACTCGGTGTCGATCCGCCTCGTTCCCGCAGAGGGTGCTTCGGACGAATCGGACGCCCGCGGCTGACCTTGAGCGTGGTCGTGGTACCAATTTGGGTGCGCTGGGTGTGACAGATGTCACGTGGGCGCGTGGAACCAAGTAAAAAGACGGCTGACTCACGGGGGTGCAGACGAATGGGCACGTTGCCCTTCAAGCGAACGGCCGTTGCGGCCTGCGGTATCGGCGTCGCGACGCTCGTCGGCGCGCTGACGTCTGCCGCGCCCGCCACCGCGGGTGAACCGGCGACGAACCAGACCGCAGGCACGGCGTCGGCCACCGCGACCTCCTACAAGGTCAACCCCACGACCGCCTCGCTGTCGATCGGCGTCTCGTTCGGCATTTCGCTCGCCGGCTACACCAACCAGGTCGCCCAAGCCGAGTCCCGCGGCATCGACCTCGGCATCATCGGCACCACCCTCTCGGCGCAGGGTTGCGACGGCGGCGACCCCACGCTCGCGGCCAGCAAGCAGCCCCAGCCGCTGCATTCCGATTCGCGCGACAGCAAGCCGGGCGTGCAGAGCCAGCCCGAGACGATCGACGGCCAGACCATTCCGGTCATCACCAAGCAAACCGAGGCGAACGGGTCGCCCTACGCCGAGTCGAACACCAGCACGGCGCCCGTCGCCGGCACCGGTGGGCTCGTGACGATCACCGGTGCCCACAGCCGGGCCGTGAGCGGCCTCAAGGACGGCTCGCGCGACGCCCTCGCCACCGTCGACCTCGGCAGCTTCGGCATTCCCGGCGTGCTCGAACTCTCCGGCCTGCACTGGTCGGCCGAGTCGAAGTCGGGCGCCGTCGACAGCAACACCGGCACGTTCGGCATCGGCGCGCTCAAGGTGCTGGGCAAGGCGCTGCCGGTCGGCGACCCGATCAAGGCGCTCGAAAACGCCAACGGCCTGCTGGCGCCCCTCGGCGTGCAGTTCATCATCCCGACCTCGCACGTCAGCGCCGGCATCCTCTTCGTCGACCCGCTGATGGTGCGCATCGTGCCGTCGACCACCCGTGACTCGATCACCGGTGGGATCCTCTCGGCGATCCAGCCGGCCCGTGAGTCGCTGTACGACGCGCTGCTCAAGGAGGACTGCGGCAACGCCACGTACATCACCGTGAGCGACATCGCCATCGGTTCGATCACCGGCGCCGGTTCGTTCTCGATCGAACTAGGCGGCGTCAACACCACGGCCCAGCCGCTGAAGACCACCAACTTCCTCGGCGGCGTGCCCTCGCTCGGCAGCAACGACACCTTTGACAGCGGCAGCCTCGGGGGCTTCACCACGTTCGACTCGAACAACACCCTCAGCGCGCTGCCCACGACACCGCCTTCGCAGGTGCTCAACGACAGCCGCGGTCGCGGCCCGTCGCTCGCAGCCACCGAGAAGGGATCCCGCGGCGGGAAGATGGCCCTGGTTGGCTTGCTGGGCCTGGTGGGGCTGCTCCTCTTCGCCGAACGCGACCGCCGCATGATGCGGCACGCGCAACGCATTTCCTAATAACGGAGGCCTACAACCGATGGCGGTAACCGAATCGCGCACCCCGCGCGGGTCGTTCCAGATCAACCAACGCCTGCTGCGCGGGTACGGGCCGTTGGCGGTGCTCGCCGCCATGGTCGTGCTGATGGCGGTGCTCGTCCCGTCGAAGCCGCAGACCGTCAAGTCGGTCAACGCGTCGGACAGCGGGAACGGCGGCAACGGCGCGTCGGTGTCGGGATCCGACACCGACAACAACACCACCGGCACCGTCGCACCGGGTCAGACCGCCAGCGGCGGCGGCACGGCGTCGAACGGCAAAGCGATCGCGGCGCCCACCGCGTGCCCGGCAACCCAGAAGGACCAGGTGCCAGGCGACCCGTACTCGCCGCCGTGCATCGCTTTCTCCGGCAACAACGGCGGCGCCACGTCAACGGGCGTGAACGACAAGGAGATCCACATCTCCTATCGCTCGCTCAACGAAAAGGGCTTCCAGCAGACCCTGGCCGAGCTCGCCGGCGCGTCGCTCACCGACACGCCCGAGACAATCAAGAACACGGTGACCGCGCTCGCGGAGTACTTCTCGAAGCGCTACCAGTTCTACGGACGCAAGCTCGTCATCGACTACTACAACGGCGTCGGCTCGAACACGACCGAGCTGCTCGGTGGTGGCCGTGACAAGGCCGAGGCCGACGCCGAGACCGCCAAGTCGCTGCACGTGTTCGCCGACATGTCGGCGACATCGGAGCCCTACGCCGACGCGCTCCAGCGCCGCGGCATCCTCGGCTTCGGCGACCCGTACATGTCGACGCCGTGGCACGACCAGCACGCCCCCTACGACTGGAGCCTCGCGGTCGACGGCACGACCGTCGCCAAGCTGGCGGCCGAGTACGCGGTGAAGCGGCTGGCGTCGGGCGGCAAGTGGGGCCCGGCCAAGTACGCCGGTGGTTCGCTGGCCAACACGCCACGCAAGCTGGCCACGATGGCGCCCGAGAACTCCTGGTACCAGGAGTCGGTGCAGATCGCCAAGAGTGACATCACCAAGGCGGGCCTCGCGGTGTCCGACAACATCGAGTACCAGCTCGACCTCGGCACGATGTCGAACCAGGCCAACAACCTGATCCCCAAGCTCAAGAGCGAGGGCATCACCACGATCCTGTGCGGTTGCGACCCGGTGTTCCCCGTGTTCATGACCGGCGAGATGAACCGCGAGAACTACTACCCCGAGGTCATCGTCACCGGTACCGCTCTGACCGACACCGACATCGTCGGCCAGCTGTTCAACCAGGAAGCGGCCAAGCACATCTTGGGCGTCAGCCCGCTCGAAGAGCCGGTCCCGCCCACCCAGACGATCGCCTACGAGGCGTACAAGTCGGTGCGCCCGAACGACGAGCCCGCCTTCTCCGTCGACCTCATCTACTTCCAGATGCAGATGATGGCGATCGGCATCCAGATGGCCGGCCCCGACCTCACGCCCGCCAACTTCCAGAAGGGCATGTTCGCCTACCCCGGACGTCTCGGACCCGTCGGGTTCTGGAGCTTCAAGCCGCATGACTACACGGGCACCGACGACGTCCGCGAGATCTACTGGGATCCGAACGCGACGTCGAACTACAACGGCAAGAAGGGCGCCTACATCGACCCGCAGCCCGGCACGCGTTGGCTGCCCGGTCAGATCCCGACCGGCTCGCCTTCGGTGCCGGTCCGATGAGTCGGGTCACGCAGCCCTTCGTCGACCTGTACGAACGGATCCCGGAGAAGTACCGCGCCGCGGCGTTCGTCGGCGCGATCGCGGTGCTCTACGTCATCGGACTCCAGCTGCCCGGCATCGGTCACTGGCTGCACCAGAAGATGCCGTATGAGGTCGTCGTCATCGGCTTGATCTCGGGATCGGTCACGGCCCTGCTCGCGATCGGCCTCATCCTCATCTACCGCGCCAACCGGTTCATCAACTTCGCCTACGGCTCGATGGGTTCCTTCGTCGGCGTCATGGGCGTGGCGCTGTACAAGGTCCACCACTGGTCGTACTTCGTGGTGCTGCCACTGGTGGTCGTCGGCGGTCTCATCAACGGCGCGTTGATCGAACTCATCGTCATCCGCCGCTTCGCCAACGCCACGCGCCTAGTGCTGACCGTGGCGTCGATCGGCCTGGCGCAGTTCCTCGGTGGCCTCGAGTTCCTCACCGCCAAGAAGTTGGGCTTCATCTCGCTGACCGGCGGCTTCGACATCCCCATTCACCTGACGATGCACATCGGGGTCAAGACGCTGAAGGGCGACGAGATCCTGATCATGATGATCGTGCCCTTCGTCATCCTCGGCCTCGCCTTCTTCTTGCTCAAGACGGACTCGGGCGTCGCCGTGCGCGCCGCCGCCGAAAACGCCGACCGCGCTCTCCTGCTCGGGATCCCGGTGCGGCGGCTCGCGACGATCGTGTGGGCACTCGCCGGTGCACTGTCGGCGCTCACCTTCATCCTCAAGGCGCCGTTCTCCGGCGTCGTGCCCGGCATCGCCAACGGCCCGACGGTGCTGCTGCCCGGCCTCGCCGCCGCCGTCGTGGCCCGCATGGAGTCGTTGCCCGTCGCCTTCGGCGCCGGCCTCGGTCTCGGCATCGCGGAGGAGACGGTGCGCTGGAACAGCACCGGTTCGCCGTCGTTCGTCAACGTCGCCTACCTCGTGGTCATCCTTGCCGCCCTGCTGCTCCAGAGCGGCAAGCTGAGCCGGGCCCTCGACAACGTGTCGTCGTCGTGGAGCGCGACCGGCATCGTCAAGCCGATCCCCGTCGAACTGCGGCGCCTGCCCGAGGTGCGCTACGTCAAGATCGCGCTGCTCAGCGTCGTCGGCATTCTCGCCATCTGGCTCCCGAGCGGTTGGTCGTCGTCGCATCAACTGTTGGCGGCCTTCGCCATGGTGTGGGCGATGGTGGCGGTCTCGCTCGTCGTGCTGACGGGTTGGGGCGGCCACATCTCGCTCGGCCAGTTCGGCTTCGTCGGCGTCGGTGCCATCACCGCGGGCAACGTCGTGTCGAAGTGGCACGGCGACTTCTTGTTCGCGTTGCTGCTCGCCGGCGCGGCGGGCGCGGCGTGCGCCCTGCTCGTCGGGCTGCCGGCGCTCCGCATCAAAGGCCTGTTCCTTGCCGTCACGACGTTGGCCTTCGCCATCGCCCTCGACGAGTACTTCTTCAACACCGACCGCTTCAGCTGGCTGCTGCCCAGCAGCGTCAGCCGCGTGATGCTGTTCCAGCGCTTCAACCTCGAGTTCAACTACGACATGTACCTGACGACGCTCGCTTTCCTCGTGGTGTCGATCCTCGCGGCCCTCGGCGTGCGCAAAGCGCGCAGCGGGCGCGTCGTGATCGCGACGCGCGACAACGAACGCGCCGCTGACGCGGCCGCGGTGAACACGACGGCGGTGAAGCTGTCGGCGTTCATCCTCGCCGGGTTCATCGCCGGCATGGCGGGCGCCCTGCACGTGCAGATCCAGCACGCGCTCGCCCAGCACACCTACCAACCCGCCGACTCGATCACGGTGTTCTCGACGGCGGTCATCGGTGGTCTCGGATCAATCACCGGCGCGATCAGCGGCGTGCTGCTGTTCCGTTACCTCGAGACGATCACCGCGCTCGGCGACCTCCGCCTGCTGCTCACGGGAACCGGCCTGCTCGTCGTGCTCTACGCGCTGCCCGGCGGTTTCGGCCAGCTGTTCGTGAGTGTGCGCGACCGCTACCTGCGGTGGGTGGCGAACCGGCGCGACATCATCGTGCCGTCGCTCGTCGCCGATAAACGCGGACAGGAGAACAGTGTGGGCATGCTGCAAGGCGCCCTGACCGACGAGGTGTCCGACGAAGCGGGTTTGGAAGTGATCGGCGGCGAAGAACTCGTGGAACTGGTGGAGTCGCACCATGGCTAAGACGAAGATCGCCTCCACCGAGATCGACGGCCCGCGCAACGACGACGGGTCGCTGCTGTCGTGCACCGGCATCGACATCGCCTACGGCCCGGTGCAGATCCTTTTCGAGGTCGACTTCACCGTCGCCGAGCACGAAATCGTGGCGTTGCTCGGCACCAACGGCGCCGGCAAGTCGACGTTGCTCAAGGGCATCTGCGGCCTGGTGAAGCCGAGCGCGGGGTCGGTCATGTTCGCCGGCGAAGACGTCACCAACCTGCCGGCCGACGTCACTACCCACCGCGGCATCTCGCTCATGCCCGGCGGCAAGGGTGTCTTCCCGACGCTGTCGGTCAACGAGAACCTTCGCTTGGCCACGTGGCTGATCCGTGACGACCAGGAGCGGATCGCCCAGGCGACGAAGGAAGTCCACGAGCTGTTCCCGATCCTCGAGCGGCGCCAGACGCAGATGGCGGGCGACCTATCGGGTGGCGAGCAGCAGATGCTGGCGCTCGGTGCTGCGCTCATGACCCAGCCGCGCTTGCTCATGATCGACGAGTTGTCCCTCGGCCTGGCGCCGACGATCGTCGGCCAGCTGCTCGAAGTCGTGCGCGAGATTCACCGGCGCGGCACCACGATCGTGCTCGTCGAGCAGTCGGTCAACGTGGCGCTGAACCTCGCCGAGCGCGCGGTGTTCATGGAAAAGGGCGAGGTCCGCTTCGAGGGCCCGACCGCCGAGCTGCTGGAACGGCCCGACGTGTTGCGGTCGGTGTTCATCGCCGGCGCCGGCGCGGTCGCCGGTGGCCAGAGCGAAGGCAACGGCAAGAAGTCGCCGGCCACGGCGAAGAAGCGCACCGCGCCGGGCCCCGACGCACCGGTGCTGCTCGAGACGCTGGCGTTGGTCAAGCGCTTCGGCGGCATCACCGCGGTGGACGATGTCGACCTCCAGTTGCGCGAGGGCGAGATCCTCGGCCTCATCGGTCACAACGGCGCCGGCAAGACCACGCTGATGGACTGCATCTCCGGGTTCAACCAGATCGACGGTGGCCGCATCTTCCTCAACGGTCGCGACGTCACCGAGGCGCAGCCCCACGAACGCGCGCTCGCCGGCCTCGGCCGGTCGTTCCAGGACGCGCTGCTGTTCCCGTCGCTCACCGTGGCCGAGACGATCTCGGTCGCCCTCGAGCGTCACCTCGAGTCCAAGGACATGGTGGCCGCCGCCTTCCAGCTGCCGGCGTCGTATGAGTCCGAGATCGAAGTCGCCGAGAAGGTCGAAGAACTGATCCACCTCATGGGCCTCGGCGCCTTCCGCGAGAAGCTGACGGGTGAGCTGTCGACGGGGTCGCGGCGCATCGTCGACCTGGCGTGCATCCTCGCCCAGGAGCCGACCGTGCTCATGCTCGACGAGCCGTCGGGCGGCGTGGCCCAGAAGGAAACCGAAGCGTTGGCGCCGCTGCTGCTGCGCGTGCGCGAGCACACGGGCTGTTCCATCCTCGTCATCGAGCACGACATGCCGCTGCTGCGCACGATCTGCGACCGCATGGTGGCGCTCGAACTCGGAGCCGTGATCGCCGAAGGCACGCCGACCGAAGTGCTCGAGCACCCGAAGGTCATCGAGTCCTACCTCGGCACCGACGAGACGGCGATCAACCGCTCGGGTGCCGCGGGCGCCAAGAAGAAGGCGCCGGCCAAGAAGGCCCCGGCGCGCAAGCGCACCGCCGCCGCCTCGAAGTAAACAGTCGCCGTATGGCGACCGACGCTCAGACGAAGAAGATTTACGACAAGGTGCGGGCGCTGTGCCTCGAACTGCCCGAGGTCAACGAGCGGCTGTCGCACGGCGCGCCGACGTACTTCATCCGCGACAAGAAGACGTTCGTCACGGTGCACCACAATCACCATGGCGACGGCATCTTCGGCATGTGGTGCGCCGCGCCTCCCGGTGCGCAGGAGGCGATGATCGCCGCCGACCCGAAGCGCTACTACCGACCGGCCTACGTCGGCCACCGCGGATGGGTCGGCGTGCGTCTCGAGGGCAAGGTCGACTGGGACGAGATCGCTGTCATCATCGAAGACGCGTACTGCACCGTCGCCCCCAAGTCGCTCGTGCAGCTCGTTCGTTAGACGTCTTCGGCGGCCGCTTCGGCGAGCCAGCCGCGGACTTCGTCGGTGACATCCGCGGGCGAGTGGAGCCGCATCTCGTAGTAGGTGCGCGACGGGCTCGGCCATTTCTTGGTGATCGACGGGTGATCGAAGTCACGCGGCAGTTTGAAGATGAGCTTCGACCACTTGGTCAGCGGCCGGAGTTCGGCGAAGTTCGTCTTCTTCTTGAAGAACACGCCAACCGAGACGTACTCGATGCGCACGTCACGATCGGCGGCGACGAGCAACGCCTTCACTTCTTCGTAGATCGGCCGCTCGAACGCCGGACCCGTTGCGAAGTACTCGTCCTCGGTCATCGCGGGCGCGCACAGGTGACCCTGATTCGTCTTGCCGAACGTGCGCTTGCAGTTCGGGCACGTCCAGACCACGGCCATCAGTGGTGCACCGTATAGGTGGCGGTGAGACCAAAGCCTTTGAGGTCGACGTCGTCGCGACGCTGTAGTTCACCTTCGAGGTGGGCAGCCGCACGCAACGCCTCGTCGATCACGATCTCGCCGTGCGTGGCTTCCGAGCACAAGCGCGCCGCCATGTTCACGACGGCACCGACGGGCGTGTAGTCGGCGCGCCCGGCGAACCCGACGAGGCCGAGCGTCGCCTCTCCGTACGCGAGACCGATGCCGTATCCGACGGTGCCGCCGTCACCCGACCACTCGGCGGTGAGCCGGTCGAGGGACTGCGCGACCTGTTGGGCCATCGAGACGGCCGCCCGCGCCGCGTCGGGATGGGGGACCGGATCACCGAGGTAGGCGAACACGCCGTCGCCGTCGAAGCCACCGATGGTCGCGCCGTGCTCGTCGAGCACCGAGCCGACGGCGTCGTAGTACTCGTCGAGCACGCGCATCACGCGCTCCGCCGTCACGCTGTTGGTGAAGCCGGTGAAACCACGGAGGTCCACGAAGAACGCCGCGATCGACCGGCGGTGCGGCGCCAGCATGGCGTCGGCACCTTCGGACGTGACCACGTCGGCGATCTGGGGCGACAGGAACCGCCGCAGCCGGCCGGCGCGCTCCAGTTCGTCGACCTGGTCGGCGACGCGCTGTTCGAGGTGGGAGTTGAGGTCGGCGAGTTCGGCCTTGGCGCGCACCTCCTCGCGGCGCGAGTCGTCGACCCGCGTGGCCATCGTGCCGACGAGTACCGAACTCGCCACCGCCGACGACAGCACCGTGAACAACTGCTGCACCGGCGCCACGGCGTCGACGAAGAACAGACCCACGCCGTATCCCACCATGGCGCCCACGGTCGCAGCGATTGCCCACCGTCGCTGGACAAACACGAAGCACAACAGCGGTGTCTCGACGAAGTACACCGCCACGACTCCCAGGTGCGGTCCAGACGCGATTAGCGCGTTGGTGACGACGATGACCGCCATGAAGACGGAGAAGAAGATGATCGGTGGCCCGAGCGAGGGCAGACGTTGGTCGGGTACCCGGTCGAGCACCGGCTTGAGCAGGAGACCGGCGCCGAGTGCGGCCGCCACGGTGAAGCGCATCGCCACCGGCCGCGCGCCGTCCACTGACAACAGGTTGAAGGCGATCGGGACGCTGGCCAACCCACCGAGGGCGTAGAGGATCGCGGTGATGAATGCCGCCTGGCGGAAATACGCCACGGACATCGGTCGCAGGAAGCCTGCGAGCGGTCCACGCCAAACAATCTCTTCGTCGCCGCCGCCCATTGCGCCCAGTCTGGCAAACCGCGCGGCGAATTCCTTCGTAGAACAAGACATGACAACGCGCATGTTCATCGGTGCTGCGGCGCTCGCCCTCGCTTTGGCGGCCTGTGGTTCGAACGGGAAGACCAACGACACCGCGGTGAAGGGGTCCACGAACACCAAGACCGCCGCAAAACTCGCGGTGGCGCTTCAGCCGACGGACCAGTACGGCAAGATCCTCACCGACGGCGACGGCCACACGCTGTACGTCTTCGACAAGGACGCGTCGACCAAGCCCGCCTCCGCGTGCACCGGCGGCTGCGCCGCCAACTGGCCGGCACTCACGACCTCGGACGGCGCGGGCGCGGGCGACGGGCTCGACGCGTCTTTGCTGGGGCACAACGCCGCGAACCAGTACACCTACGGCGGCTGGCCCCTGTACCGGTTCAGCGGCGACACCGCGGCGGGCGACACGAACGGACAGGGCATCGGCGGTATCTGGCACATCGCCGGCGCTGACAGCAGCCCGGTGATGAAGTCGGCGTCGACGACGACCACCGCCGCGGTTTCGGGGTACTAAACCGTGAGGTCATGTTCGACCTCGACGCGGAAGAGCAGCGGGTTCTCGGCACGCTGATCGAAAAGCAGTTGGCGACGCCGCAGTACTACCCCCTCACCCTCTCGGCCCTCGTGGCTGGGTGCAACCAGACGACGTCGCGCGAGCCGGTCACGAGCTACGCCGAGTCCGAGGTGAAAGAGACGCTGCTGCGCTTGAAGGACCGCCAACTCCTGCGCACGGTGCTGCCTTCGCACGGGCGCTCGGTGGACCGCTACGGCCACCGTCTCGACGAACAGATCACGCTGATCAAGGAGGAGCTGGCGCTGCTGGCGGTGCTCATGTTGCGTGGCGCCCAGACCGAGAACGAGTTGAAGAGCCGCACCGAACGGCTGGCGGACTGGGAGCCGCCCGACACCGTGGGATCGATTCTCGACCGGCTGGCGGGCAAGGACGAACCGCTGGTCCGCAATGTCGGCCGCGGTCCGGGACAGTCGCAGGACCGCTGGATCCACCTTCTCGGCCCCGTTCCCGAGCGAGTACCCGAACCCGTACGCGGATTGCGCCCCTCTGGGGCGCAATCCGACACCCGGTTGGACGAGTTGGAAGCACGCGTCGCCGCCCTCGAGACCGAAATGGCGGAATTACGTGAGCGTTTGGGCGGGTAGGTTGGCCGCATGACAGCCACCGACGGACGGCGCCGCAGCTACATCGTTTCGCCGAAGGATGCGTCGGTGCGCGTACCGGTGCGCGAGGTCGACCTGACCGACGGGACCACGTTCGCCATCTACGACACGTCGGGTCCCGGGAGCGAGCCGACCGTCGGGCTGCCGGCGCTGCGCGCCGCGTGGATCGAAGGCCGCGGCGACACCGAGATTGTCGACGGCCGCGCCATCCAGTCGCGTGACGACGGCCGCGGCAGCAAACCTGTCACCCCGTGGCACGGGCCCGCGCCCGTAATCCGGCGCGCCGCGCCCGGCCACACGGTGACGCAAATGCACTACGCCCGACGCGGCGAGATCACGCCCGAGATGGAATTCGTCGCCGTGCGCGAAGGCGTCAGCGGCGAGTTCGTGCGCGACGAGGTGGCGAGCGGGCGCGCCATCATCCCGTCGAACATCAACCACCCCGAGTCCGAGCCGATGGCGATCGGGCGCAACTTCCTCGTCAAGATCAACGCCAACATCGGCAACAGCGCGGTCGCGTCGTCGGTCGAAGAGGAAGTCGACAAACTGACGTGGGCCACCACGTGGGGCGCCGACACGGTGATGGACCTGTCGACGGGCCAGGGCATCCACACCACGCGTGAATGGATCCTGCGCAACTCGCCCGTCCCCATCGGCACGGTGCCGATCTACCAGGCGCTCGAGAAGGTCAACGGCGTCGCCGAGGATCTCACGTGGGAGGTGTTCCGCGACACGATCGTCGAGCAGGCCGAACAGGGCGTCGACTACATGACGATCCACGCCGGCGTGCTGCTGCGCTACGTGCCGATGACGGCGAAGCGCGTGACCGGCATCGTGTCGCGCGGCGGTTCGATCCTCGCCGCGTGGTGCCTGGCGCATCACGAAGAGAACTTTCTCTACACGCATTTCGACGAGCTGTGCGAGATCTTCGCCGCCTACGACATCGCCTTCTCGCTGGGCGACGGCCTGCGTCCGGGCTCGATCGCCGATGCCAACGACGAAGCGCAACTCGCCGAATTGTCGACGCTCGGCGAGCTCACCGAAGTCGCGTGGCGGCGCGACGTGCAGGTGATGATCGAGGGTCCCGGTCACGTGCCGATGCACAAGATCAAGGAGAACATGGACCTTCAGCTGGAGCTGTGCCACGAGGCGCCCTTCTACACACTCGGCCCTCTCACCACCGATATCGCTCCCGGCTATGACCACATCACCTCCGCAATCGGCGCGGCGATGATCGGCTGGTACGGCACCGCGATGCTGTGTTACGTCACGCCCAAGGAGCACCTCGGGCTGCCCGATCGCGACGACGTGAAGGACGGCGTGATCGCCTACAAGATCGCAGCGCACGCCGCGGATCTCGCCAAGGGGCATCCGCGGGCGCAAGAGCGCGACAACGCACTGTCAAAGGCGCGCTTCGAGTTCCGGTGGCAGGACCAGTTCAACCTGTCGCTCGACCCCGACACGGCGCGCTCGATGCACGACGAGACGCTGCCCGCCGAGGCGGCCAAGACGGCGCACTTCTGCTCGATGTGCGGTCCGAAGTTCTGCTCGATGCGCATCAGCCAGGACGTGCGCGAGTACGCCTCCTCCCACGGAGTGGGCACAGCGGAACAGGTGCAACTCGGTCTCAAGCAGAAGGCCGAGGAGTTCGTGGCGTCGGGTTCGCAGCTCTACTCCGAGGAGTAACCCGTGCCGGTCGGCGGTCGCGCCGTGGCACGCGTCGAGGTCGGCGACGACGCCGTGCGCGTCGTACCCGTCGGAATGGCCAAGCTGTGGGCGCTGCGGTCGTCGGTGCGAATTCCCGCGCTGCGGATCAAGTCCGTCGACCTGTTCGCTGACCCAGACGACGAACTGCGGGGCAAGCCCAAACTCGGGCGGTTTCATTCCAAGGACACGCGGGCGTTCCTCGTCGTCGGAACCGGCCGGCCCGTCGTCGTCATCGAGTGTTCCGGCGGCCGCTACGACCGCGTCGTCTTCAGCGCCACCGACCCGGACGCGGCGCTGCGCGACGTGCGCCGCGTCGTCGGTTCGCACCTGCCGTGATCGACGCGCTGCGCGACGTCGTCGGCGCGGCCAACGCCCTCGACGATCCGGAGGCCATGGAGCGCTACGTCGTCGACTGGACGGGGCGATTCCGCGGAACCGCCCTCGCCGTGGTGCGGCCTGCGACCACGAACGAGGTGGCGGCGATCGTGGCGCTGTGTCGCGACAACGGCGTCGCCATCGTGCCCCAGGGCGGCAACACCGGCCTCGTCGGTGGAGCGGTGCCCGACGGCGGCAGCATCGTGCTGAGCCTCGAACGGCTGACGACGATCGATCCTGTCGACGCGCTCGCCGGCCAAGTGACCGTTGGCGCCGGCGCGACGCTGTCGGCGGTGCAGGCCGCGGCGCGCGCCGCTGGATGGGGCTACGGCGTCGACATCGCGGCGCGCGACTCGGCGACGATCGGCGGCAACATCGCCACCAACGCCGGTGGGCTGCGGGTGTTGCGCTACGGCGACACGCGCCGCCAACTCGTCGGTGTGGAGTTCGTGACCGGCGCCGGCGAAGTCGTCACCGATCTGTCCGGCACGCTGCGCGACAACACCGGCTACCACCTGCCGTCGCTGCTGTGCGGCAGCGAAGGCACGCTCGGCGTCGTCACCCGCGCCCGGCTGCGTTTGGTCGCACCGCAGCCCGAACGCGCGACTGCGCTCCTGCGCTTCGATAGCCATCGTGACGCGTGCGTTGCCGCCGAGTCGCTGCGCCGCTCGTTGCCGGCCGCCGAGTCGATCGAGCTGTTCTTCGACGACGGCGTGCGGCTGGTCTGTGACGCCTTCGGCCTGGCACCGCCGTTCGCTGACGTCGACGGCGGCTACGTGCTCGTCGAAGCCGCGGACACCAGCGACCCCACGCCCGCGCTGGCCGCGGCGGCCGACACCCTCGGCGGCGTCGCCGACGTGGCCGTCGCTACGGACGCAGCGCGCCGCGCCGCGCTGTGGCGCTACCGCGAGTTGCACACGGACGCGATCAGCCGCGCCGGGATCCCGCACAAGCTCGACATCGCGGTACCGCCCGGCACCGTCGCCGACTTCCTCGACGCCCTGCCCGCCGTCGTCGGCGACGCGACCGTCATCGCCTTCGGCCATGCCGGCGAAGCGGCGATCCACGTGAACGTGCTCGGGCCCGCGCCCGACGACGACACCGTCGACGACACCGTCCTGCGACTCGTCGTCCAGTTCGGCGGCAGCATCAGCGCCGAGCACGGCATCGGCCGCGCGAAGCTGCGCTGGCTCGACCTCGCCCAGTCACCCGAAGAGCAAGCGCTGCGCGCCCGCATCAAAGCCGCATTCGACCCGGAGGGGATCATGAACCCACGGTCGACCCCCACGTCCACGAGATCGCAGTCGGTGCTGCTGCGCGCGACGGAGTGAGCCTGTCGCCCGCCTAAAACCCAACAGGGCTCAACCCCGGATCAACGCCGGTCGATGGGAGCGCGGCGATGTCGCGTGCCCGTGCATTCCTCGCTGTCGTGGCCGCGGCAGGCTCAATCACTGTTGGATTGACCGCGCGCTCGGAGCGACCGACGCTGGGGGCGCCTGCCGTCGCCGCTACCGGGCCGGTCGCGACGATCCCGCTGACCGACGCCGCAGCCGCCATCGTGGTTCCTGCTCCGACGACGACCGTCACCGCTGCACCCACGACGACGCGCGTCGCGGTCAAGCCGCGGCCGAAGGGCGACGGCAAGGACGACACCAACCGGACCGACACCCGACCGAAGCCGCCGCCGTCGGGATTGCCCCTCGGCACGCCGTTCGTCGGGAAGTACACCGGCACTGAGATCGAAGGTTTCGCCCGGTACGAAGCGCAGTCGACGTGCGACCCCACGCCGAAGCCGGGGACGGTGGCGCTGCGCGACCTGCTGCTGGCGCGATACCCGTCCACTAGCAGCCTTGGCATCAGCCGCAGCTGCGATGTCGGAGGCCAGAGCGAGCACAAGGAAGGACGCGCCTTTGACTGGGGCGCGGAGGTCGGCAACGCGGCGGACGTCGCCGCGGTGAACGACTTCCTCAACGCGCTCTTCGCCACTGACGCGCAGGGCCATCCGTTCGCCCTCGCCCGCCGGATGGGGATCATGTACGTGATCTGGAACCACCAGATCTGGGGCGCGTACGACGCCAATCAGGGCTGGCGTCCCTACGACGGCGACAACCCGCACACCAACCACGTGCACATCTCAATGTCGTGGGCCGGCGCCCGCGCCGAGACGAGTTTCTGGTCCGGCGAAGTCCTCGTGCCGGAGACCACGACAACGACGTGGCAACGTCACCCCGGTCCGTCGTCGTCGACGACGTCGAGCACCACGTGGCACCGCCGCCCGACCACCTCGACGACGATCTACGACGATGCGACCACCACCACGTCGACGACGTGGTGGTGGGACCAGCATCACCACCGTCACTGACTACGGGTTGGGCACCACCAGGATCTTGCAGTCCTGCTCGGGGTCGCCGAGCGACGCGAAGGCGCCAGCGACGCCGTCGAGGCCGACCTCGCGGGTGATCATCGGCTTCACGTCGATCTCGCCCTCGGCGATCGAGCGGAGTGAACCGGCGAACTCCATCGGGTCGTAGCCGAGGCAGAACTGCATGTCGATTTCCTTGGTGATGGCGAAGAACGGCATCACCGTGTCGGGCTCCATGCACACCCCGACGACGGTCACCTTCGTGCGCGGCGGCGCCCACTGCAGGATGTTGTTGAGGATGCCGGGCACACCGATCGCCTCGAACACGTGCAGCTGCTTGCCGCCGCCGGCGCGATTCCACGCGTCCCACGACGTCTCGACGTTCGGGTCGACGGCTTCGGTCGCCCCCATGGTCACCGCCATCTCGCGGCGCTTCGGCGAGAAGTCAGCCGCGATGATCGTCTCGATCCCCTTCACCTTGAGACCGGCGATGATCGCCAGGCCGACGGGACCGCAGCCCAACACCAGCGCGCCTTCGCCCGGCTTGATGCCGGATCGATTGACGCCGTGCATGCCGACGGCCATCGGCTCGGTCAGCGCCGCGAGCTTCGGGTCGAGGCCGTTGGGCACCTCGATCAGCATCGGGGCGGACAGGATCATGCGCTCGGCGTACCCGCCCATGACTTCGTTCGAGTAGACGATCGGACGGATCATCGTCGGGCCGCCCAAGAGGATCGGAATCGACGTGACGATGGTGCCTTCCTTGAACGTCTGCGTGTCGGGGCCCGCCTCGAGCACGCGTGCCGAGAACTCGTGGCCCATCCACACGTCCTGGTCGAGGTCGACCGTCGGGCTGCCGAGCTCGGCCATCGGGCCCATGCCCTTCATCTCCTTGCCCAGCGCCATCATCGACGCGCCGTGCTTGGCGAAGTGCAGGTCTGAGCCGCAGATGCCACAGGCGCAGACCTCGACGAGCACGTCGCCGGTCTGGGGAACGGGATCGGGCGCGTGGTCGTTGACGTAGATCGTCCCGGACTTCAGTGCCGCGGCGCGCATTACTTGGCGACCTTCTTCTTCGCCGGCGCCTTCTTGGCTTTGCCGTTCGTCGCCTTGCCGTTGCTCGCCTGCGGCGGCGCCGCCTTCTCTTCTTCCTTCTCCTGCACGTGGCTCTGGATGGCGTTCATCATCGCCTGGCCGGCGCGGCCGAACAGTTCGTTGCGCTTGTTGGTGGCCCAGTCGTGCGACGTGCGCGGCGCGCCGAGCTGGCCCTGGAAGTGGGGCATGACCTTCTCGGCGAAGAGGCGGTAGCAGTTCTGGGTGCGTTCGGGCGACGCCCAGTCGTGGCCGAGCATGAGGAACGTGCCGAAGCCGCCCGACTGCTCGATGAGACCCTCGATGTACTCGATGGCGTCGTCGGGCGTGCCGATCACGCAACTCGGCGAGGCGGCATACGCCTCGACGAAGTCGCGCTCGGACGTGTCGCCGTCGACCTTCTCGGCGAGGGGCACGAAGCCGGCGCCCCCGCCGAAGTAGTTGGCGAACTGCCGCAGGCCGTAGAGGCAGTCGTCGATGGCCTGCTCCCGCGTCTCCGCGATGTGCATCGTGCCGAGGATGCGCCACGACGACCGGTCGGGCGTGTGGCCCATCTTGTCGGCCTGCTCCGTCACGACTTCCCACGCCTTGCCCACCGCGGCGAAGCCGTCGGCCACCTGCATCGACAACGACAGCAGCGACGCGTTGTGGTGACCGGCCAGTCGCGGACCCGACGGCGTCACCATGGCCGCCACCGCGATCTCGGGGTGCGGATACGTGTAGGGCCGCACCTGGAGGCGGCAGTCCTTCATGACGAACCAGTCGGTCTCGCGCGTCACCGGTTCTTCACTGTTGAACAGCGCGTAGATCGCCTCGAGCGACTCCTCCATCATGCGGCGCTGGTCGACGGGGTCGATGCCCATTTGGTAGGCGTCGGTCGGCAGGGCGCCGGGGCCGGTACCGAAGATGCACCGACCGCGCGTCATGTGGTCGAGCTGCACCCAGCGGTCGGCGACGAGCCACGGGTGGTGGTACGGCAGCGACGTCACGCCGGTGCCGAGCTTGATGTTCTTGGTGCGCTGCGCCGCGGCGGCGATGAAGATCTCGGGCGAGCCGATGAGCTCGTAGCCACCCGAGTGATGTTCACCGAACCACACCTCGTCGTAGCCGAACTTGTCGAGCCACTCGGCGCGATCGAGGTCGTACTCGTAGGCGAGCGTCGGGCTCTGGCCGACGGGATGAAACGGTGCGAAGAAGGCACCGAAGCGAAGGGGTCGATCCTGAGGCATGAGTGGGTGTCTCTACTTTCCGTGGACGTCGTTGAGGAACGAGATAAGAGCGGCGTTGGTCTCGGCGGGCTTCTCCTGCTGGACCCAGTGACCGGCGTCGTCGATGAGGACGTCACCGCGGTGATCGCTGAGGGCGTGGTGGCCGATAGTGGGACCGCCCATGGCGATGACGGGATCCTGCGCGCCGGCAATGAAGAACGACGGCACCTCGACCTTCACGCCGTCGAGTTGGGGCGTGAGCTCCCAGTTGCGGTGGAAGTTGCGGTACCAGTTGATGCCGCCGGTGAAGCCGGTCTTGGCGAACGTGTCGACGTAGACGTCGATCTCGGCCTGCGTGATCCAGTCGGGCAACTCGGCCGGCGGCTCGGGCATGCGGTCGACGAAGCCGCGCCCGTCCTTTTTGTTGAACTCGGGGTCGAGCAGTGCGCCCGACGACTCGGCCGTCATCTTCGTGCCGAGCAGGAGTCGCGTCATCGTGCGGCGCGGGTCGCGCGCCAGCTCTTCGTCGGCGGGACCGACATCCTGGAAGTACAGGATGTAGAAGAACTGGTCCTCCGGAATCGCCATCTTCAAACCGGCGACCACCGACAGCGGACCGCGCGGCATGTGCGGCACCGACATGTTGACCAGCGCCCGCGTGTGCTCGGGGCGCAGCTGGGCGAAGTGCGAGGCGACGAACGAACCCCAGTCATGACCGACGATGACCGCGTCCTTCTCGCCCAACGCGTCGAGGACGCCGGCGAGATCGTCGGTGAGATGCACGATGTCGTAATCGGTGATCTCGCTCGGGATCGACGAGCCGCCGTAGCCGCGCTGGTCGGGCACGATCACGCGGTAGCCCGCCTGCGCCAGCGGCTCGATCTGATGACGCCACGAGTAGGCCAACTCGGGAAAGCCGTGGGCCAGCAGGACGGCGGGGCCCTCGCCGGCGTCGAGCACGCGCAGGTGCACGCCGTTGGTGTCGATGATGTGCTCGGTGACGGGCACTTCAGGCATTGACAGACTCCTCGTTGCGTTGTAGTTCGGCCAGCAGTTCGCGGCGCGACGGGCCTTCGATCGCCGGCGGGGCGGGATAGTTCTCGGGGTGCATCATCACGTCGCCGACGCGGCGCATGATCTCGGGGTCGGCCATGAACTCCTGCGGCAGCGCCAGCAGGTTGAAGAAGCGGGCGAAGGCCCGTCCGATGACCGGGTCGGTTTGCGCCGCCAGAAACAGCGCCCGCATCGGATTCATCTCGTTGGGATCGCTCTTGCCGCCGAGCGCCCAACCTTTCGGGTCGGCGCCGGCGATGTCCATCTGGACCGACAGCTCGTACCAAGGCTCGACCTCACGCCGGCAGGCTGCCTCGTAGGCGGCGGCGACGGCACGGGCGTCGCCCTCGTGCTCGGTGAGACTGTCGGCGAGCAACGTCGCTTGCACCATCGCCAGCGAGCAGCCGCGGCCGTACAGCGGGTTGGTGCACGTGTGGGCGTCGCCGACCGCGTGGAAGCCGAGGACCGTCGGCTCGCCCACATCGTCGGTGAAGGTGCGCAGCCGGTTGAGCAAGCCGCCCATCACCTTCACCTCGGTGCGCGGTTCGGGACGGCCGTTTTCGAAGAACAGGTTCGGCCCGGGCAAGAGCTCGCAGGCGCGGTCGAAGTTGTCCTCGTTCGACAGCGCGTGGCGCAGCTCGTGATCGTCGGTGCGCACCGCCAGGGTGACCGACATCGTGCCGGCGTCGCCCGGGATGCCGAGGAACTTCACGAACCCGAGGTCGCCGCCGAGCTTCGCTTCCTTCAAGTCGAGTCCGCCCGGCCACGAGTACCAGCGCGACACGTACATAAGGCCGCTCTCGACGATCTTCTCCGGGACCTCGACGCCGAGCGGCTTGAGGAGACCGGGCACGTCAGAGCGACGCCCGCCGGCGCACACCACGAGGTCGCCGCGCACCTCGGTGCCGTCTTCGAGCGTCACACCGACGACGGTGGGCACGCCGTCCACGCCCACGGGGCCGGCGATGAGACCGGAGACGGCGACGCCCGTGCGCACTTCGACGTTCGGCTCGTCCACCACCGCCATACGCAGCACCCACTCGAAAGTGGTGCGCCGCACGATCAGGACCTTGAGGTCTTCGTCACCCGGCTGCGGTTCGTCGTCGAAGTTGGCGACGCCCGGCATGGCGAACGCTCCGGCGTCCATGAGCTTGCCGAGGACGTCGGGGTAGCGGTCGCGCAGGATGACCATGATGCGGGCGAGGAAGCCGTGCGTTTGGTGGACCTGGGGCGCGCCGCGACGAGGCGCTTCGAAGGCCTCTTCGGCGTCGGCCGTGGCCGGCAGCGGGTCGCGTTCGAGGACCGTGACGTGGTGGCCGGCGCGGTTGAGCGCCAGCGCGGAACCCAGCCCCGCGACGCCTCCCCCGATCACGATGACGTTCGCCACTACACACCCTCCCAAAGATTGGTAACGCCTGTATCCAAAATCTAGGTTATGGTAACAGGCGTTGCCAACCCGCGTTTCTAGCAAACCCGCCCGGCGCGATGTCCGCTGGAGTGGCCTCGAGCCCGATGAGCGGCGCGCCCGCCGGCGCGCCCTGCTCGTCCAGGCGGGTTTCGAGATTCTCGGAAGCGACGGCGCGGCGGCCACCACGGTGCGCGCCGTGTGCCAGCGCGCCGAACTGAACGCCCGCTACTTCTACGAGAGCTTCGCCGACATCGACGCGCTGCTGATCGCCGTGTACGACCACGTGCTCACCGGGCTCCAGGAGGCGACAGCCGCAGTGGCGGCCTCGCCGGACATGGCCCCCATCGTGGTGGCGCGCATCGCGGTGGACGCCATCGTGCGCTTCGTCGACGAGGACCGCCGGCGGGCGCGCATCCTCTATGTCGAGGCGGTCAGCAACGCCGCGCTCAACCGCCATCGCCGCGCCACCGACATCGTCGCCATCAACGCCCTCGAGCAGGCGGCCGTCGAGGCGGCAGGCGCGTGGCCCGAAGGCGAGCGCGTGAGTCAGATCGGGGCAGCGATGCTGCTCGGCGGCATGAGCGAGGTGCTCCTCGACTGGGTCGACGGCCGCATCGACGTGACGCGCAACCAACTCGTCGACGACCTCGCCGCACTCGGTCTCGCGCTGGGAGAAGCGACCGAGAAGATCGCCAGGGCACGCCAGCGTCGCTAGCGGCTCTAGTCCTTCGGGCGCTGGCGGTTGCGGCGGTGGCGCACGTACCACCAGAACACCAGGGCGGCGCCGAGGTACTCGAGCATCTCGTCCCACCCGCCCTGGTGGGCCAGCAGCAGGTAGTTATGCAGCAGAGGGAACGCCGAGGCGCTTGAGCGTCGGACCCATCATCTCGAGGAAGTTGTCGCAGTAGAAGCGCTGCTTGAGGTCTTCGCTGCAGTTCTCGAGCGAGGTGTCGAAGCGGCCGATCGGATTGCGCCCGCCTTCGACGTGCGGGTAGTCCGAGGAGAACATCGTCATCTCCGGGCCCGACTGTTCGGCAATCCAGCCGGCGTCCTCGTGCGGGTAGGGCGTGACCTTCAACTGGCGGCGCAGGAACTCGCTCGGCTTGAGCGACAGCTTCTGCAACCGCTCCTCGTTCTTGATGAACGCCGTTGCACTCGAATCGAGGGCGCGCATGAGCCCCGGTAGCCACGAACCGCCTTGTTCGATCACGCCCCACTGGAGTGTCGGGAAGCGGTCGAACACGCCGTCGATCACGAGCGTCGAGATCGTCTGCATCACCGGGTACTGGATCGCCATGTAGCTGACGCTGCGGAAGTTGCCGTCGCCGCCGTGGAAGTCGGGCACCGGCGGCAGGCCGTTTTCGAAGTAGGCGGGGTTGAGCAGCGTGCCGCCGCCGCCGACGTGGAACACGATCGGCACGCCCGCCTCCTGCGCCTGCGCCCACACGGGGTCGAGCGCGATGTGTGACGGGCTGTGCGTGTTGGGGCACGACGACGCGATCATCAGCGCGGCGGCGCCGGCGTCGATCGCCTCGCCCGCCATGGCGGCGGCGCGGTCGAAGTCGGCGAGCGGGACGTAACAGACCGGCAGCAGCCGCTTGTCGACCGAGCAGAAGTCGAGCATGCCGCGGTTATGCGCACGGGCGAGGCCGTAGGCGTAGTCGAGGTCGTCGGCCCGTTCGGCCTTTTCGAGCTGACCGTTGGCGAAGGTGTTGAACACGAGCTGCGACGCCACGCCGATCATGTCGAGCGCCGCCGGACGGTCTTCGGGAATGAAGCTGCCCGTCGCCTTCCAGTTCTTGCGCAGCATGATTTCGGCTTCGTCGCGCGCCCGGAACTCGGGGTCGGCGTGGCGCTGCCGGAACTGCTCGATCATGTCGGCCTCGCCCGGCGCCACGTTCATGGCGTACGCGTCGGGAATGCGGTCCCGAATGTCGGCGTCGGCGTAGTTGCGGAAGAAGTCGGGCGTCTCGACCACATGGGCATCGGCGTCGTGCACCAACCGGTCCGAAGCGATGTACGGCATAGACAAACCCTACGGCGCTAGAACGTGTTCGTGACCCGCATCAGTGACGATCCGCGTATCGATCCCCGCATCAAAGCAGTGATGGGCGCGTTCCCGACGATGGAACCCCAAGCCGACGTGGCCGACCGCCAGCAACTGCTCGACGCCGCCAGCACCGATCAGGCGCGCCAGACGCGGGCGATGCTCAGCGCCTTCATGGACGCGTGCGACACCGAAGACCTGGCGCCGTCGGCCGGCCTCACCATCACCGAGCACAAGCTCGTGTCTGACCCCGACGGCAACAAGATCAACCTGCGGTTCATCCGACCCGAGGGCGCCGACCCCAAGCCGTGTGTCTATTACATCCACGGCGGCGGCATGGCGGCGCTGTCGTGTTACGACGGCAACTACCGGGCGTGGGGCAAGATCATCGCGGCCAACGGCGTGGCCGTGGCCATGGTCGACTTCCGCAACTCGGTGTCGCCGTCGTCGGTCGACGAAGTGGCGCCCTACCCCGCTGGCCTGAACGACTGCGTGTCCGGGCTCCGGTGGGTCGTGGCCAACGCCGCCGATCTCGGCATCGACCCGGCGCGCATCGTCGTCGCCGGCGAGAGCGGCGGGGGCAACCTCACGCTGGCGACGGGTCTGCGGCTGTTGCGCGACGGCGACGCCGGCGTCGTCAAAGGCCTGTACGCCCTGTGTCCCTATATCGCCGGCGCATGGCCGCTGCCGCAGAACCCGTCGTCGACGGAGAACAACGGGATCCTGCTCGACCTGCACAACAACCACGGTGCGATGGGGTATGGCATCGAGGCATTCGAGGCGCGCGACCCGCTGGCGTGGCCCGGCTTCGCCACGGCGGAGGTCGTGCGCGGCCTCCCGCCGACCGTCATCAGCGTGAACGAGTGTGACCCGCTGCGCGACGAGGGCATCAACTTCTACCGGCTGCTGCTCGGCGCTGGGGTCAACGCCCGTTGCCGCCAGGTGATGGGCACCGTGCACGGCACCGAAATCCTGCCGATGCTGTGCCCCGACATCAGCCGCGAGACCGCAGCGTCGATCGCGCAGTTCGCCCGCGACTAGGGAACGGCGGCTTCTTCCTCCACGATCTCGCTGCCGCTGGAGCGGGCGACGGTTACCGCCGCGAGGAGCACGGCGACGGCGCCGACGAGTTGTATCCCCGCGAGCGGCTCGTGGAGGATCACGAAGCTCAGGATCACCGTGAACACCGCTTCGAGCGTCAGCACGACCGACGCCCGCGCCGGGCCCAGCAACGCCAGCGCGGCGAACATCATCCCGAAGGCCAGCGCGTTCGCCACGCCGTTGCCGAGCAGGATCGGCCAGTGGCCCGCCGTCGCCGCGTAACCGGGGCCGACGACGGCGCGCACGGTGAACGACGCGCTCGCGCCCAGCGCCACCCACGCGCCCGTCGCCATCGGGTCGGACTTTTCGGTGAGCCGCGCGCCCACCGTCACGTAGGACGCGAACGTCGTGGCGCTGCAGAGCGCGAACACGACGCCCATGCGCTGGATGTCGACGTGTCCGCCGGCGCCCGCCACCAGCGCGGAGCCGGTAATCGACAGGCCCAGCGCGCCCAGCACGACCTTCGACGGGAAGCGCCGTCCCCGCACCGCTTCGATCACCGTCACCATCGCCGGATAGACGTAGAACAACAGCGACACCGCCGCCGTCGATCCGCGCGCGATCGCCGCGAAGAAGAACGACGACTCGACCATGTAGCCGACAGCGCCCAACAGGAAGATGCCGAGCCATTCACCGCGCACCGGGCGCGGCGGGATGCGGCGGATCAAACACACGGCGACGAGCACGGCACCGCTCACGGCGAAGCGGATGCTCAGCACCGTGGCCACGTTGAGGTGCGCCTTGGCCAGGTTGCGCCCGCAGATGACGGTGAAGGCGTACCCGAGTCCCGCCAGCGCGCCGGCAATCGCACCGAGGCGCGCTTTGTTCTCCACGCGTACAGCATGATGGTGACGTGGATCTGCCGGCGGGATAGCTCACGCTTAATTGCTGCCACGGAATTCCTGACCAAATCAGTCGGTTATTGTGGGCGACCCCCGATTACAGGAGACACCGATGGCATTACGACTGGGCGACGAGGCCCCCGACTTCACGGCCGGGACGACGGAAGGCACGATCAACTTCTACGACTGGCTGGGCGATTCGTGGGGCGTGCTCTTCAGCCACCCCAAGGACTACACGCCGATCTGCACCACCGAGCTGGGATACGTCGCCAAGATCAAGCCGGAGTTCGACAAGCGCGGCGTCAAGGTGATCGGTCTGTCGGTCGACAGCGCCGAGAGCCACGAAGGCTGGGCCAAGGACATCGAAGAGACGCAGGGCACGGCCGTCAACTTCCCGATGATCGCGGACCCCGACCGCAAGGTCGCCGACCTCTACGACATGATCCACCCGAACGCCAACGACACCCTCACGGTGCGTTCGGTGTTCATCATCGGCCCGGACAAGAAGGTCAAGCTGATCCTGACCTATCCGGCGTCGACGGGCCGCAACTTCAACGAGATCCTGCGCGTCATCGACAGCCTGCAGCTCACGGCCAAGCACAAGGTCGCCACGCCGGCGAACTGGCAGCAGGGCGAAGACGTCGTCATCGGCTCGGCCGTCACCGACGAGGAAGCGAAGGAACTCTTCCCTGAGGGTTGGAACGCGGTGAAGCCGTACCTGCGCGTCGTGCCGCAGCCGGCGTCGAAGTAGTCACTCGAGGTTGCGCAGCCGGATGCCGCTGAAGTCGGTGTCGGGCAACGCGACAACCTGAGTCCACAATGCAGTGAGGTCGGCAACGATGCGAAATTCGTTGCCGGCCTCTTTGTGTTTCTACACGAGCGGACCGACCGACGCGACCGCCACGGGCGTGATCGTTTCCTCGGTGATCCAGCCGCCGCCTTCGGGGTTCTCGCGAAACGGCGCGGCGTCGCCCGCGGGCACTCGCGGGGAAACCAGTGGCGAACTGGTGCCACTCGTCGTCGGCCCATACGTACTGCTGGCGCGGCACGAAGACCTCGATCGCCGGATCCTCGCTGAAGTGGTAGAGGTAGTCGGGCATGTTGTTTCCCGCGCGATTCTGGCCCGGCCTGGCGGATGGCTCCATTACGGTGGCGTTCCGGCGCCAGAAGCGGGCGACGGTCAAGGCCGGTGGCACGCTGCGCTCGCCCGGGGGCGTCCTGTTCATCGACGCCGTCGAGCCCATCACGGAGGACGCCATCACCGACGCTGACGCCCGCCGCGCTGGCCACGTCGACCGCGCCGAGGCCATCGCCGCGCTACGGCCGGAGGGCACGCTGTACCGGATCCGCTTCCACCTCGAGGGCGACGACCCGCGGGTGGCGCTGCGTGAAGAAACCGCCGACCTCACCGCGCTGCGCGCCAAAGTCGATCGCTTTCCGTGGGCCGTCCCGATCCTGGCCCTCGTCCGCGACAACGAGGGCATCGTGAGCAGCGAGCTGGCACCGCAGCTCGGGATGGAACGGCTGCCGTTCAAGCAGAAGGTGCGTCGCCTCAAGGAACTGGGACTCACCGAGAGCCTGAAGGTCGGCTACCGCCTCTCTCCGAGGGGACAGGCGTTCCTGGACTCAGTCGTCGCCGACGATTAGCCAGCGGGCGCCGGGACCGTCGGCTGCCGCAACGTCGTTCGGGTTGGAGAGCGCGCACGTCTTGAGCGAGAGGCACCCGCAGCCGATGCAGCTGTCGAGGCGGTCGCGCAGGCGCTGCATCTCTTCGATGCGGCGGTCGAGCAGCGGCCGCCAACTCTTGGACAGGCGCGACCAGTCCGCCGCGGTGGGCACCTTGCCTTCGGGCAGCGTGGCGAGCGCGCCGCGGATGTCGTCGAGGGTGAGGCCGACGCGCTGCGCGGCGCGAATGAACGCGATCAGTCGCAGCACGTCGCGGTGGTAGCGGCGCTGGCCACCGTCGCTGCGGTCGGCGTGGATGAGGCCTTCCTGCTCGTAGAAGCGCAGCGCCGAGGTGGCGATGCCGGCTCGGTCGGCGACTTCCCCAATCGACAAATCCATCCGAACTCCTTGACTTAAAGTTCACTTTAGCTTCTATCTTGCGGCTATGACTACTGCGATCATCACCGGCGGCTCACGAGGACTGGGCCGGGCGCTCGCCGCCGAGCTCGTCCACGACGGCTGGACCGTCCTCATCGACGGCCGCAACATCGACGAAGTCCTCGCCACCGCCGCCCAACTCGGCCCGAACGTGGTGCCGGTCCCCGGCGACGTCACCGACGCGGTGCATCGCGACCAGCTCGTGGCCGCGGCGGCCCGCACCGGCGGCCTCGACCTGCTCGTCAACAACGCCAGCACCCTCGGCCCGTCCCCCATGCCCACGCTGGCGGAGTTCCCCGTCGACCAGATCGGCGAGGTCTTCCGCACCAACGCCGGCGCGCCGCTCGCCCTGATCCAGGTGGCGCTGCCGCTACTGCGCCGGGCCGCCGCGCCGGCGATCGTCAACATCACCTCCGACGCGGCGCGCCGGCCCTACGAGACGTGGGGCCTGTACGGGGCGTCGAAGGCGGCGCTCGAACAGATCGGAAACGTCCTCGCCGCCGAGGAGCCGACGGTGCGCGTGTGGAGCTTCGACCCGGGCGACATGCGCACGCAGATGCACCAGGACGCGTTCCCCGGCGAGGACATCTCCGACCGGCCGCTGCCCGACGCGGTTGCGGTGCCGGCATTCGTGCGGATGCTGCACACCCGCCCGGCGAGTGGGTTCGTGCAGGCCGGCGCCCTCGTGGAAGTGGCGTGATGGCGACCGCTACGGCGCGGCTGGCCTTCGACCTGCCGCCCGCGCTCGAAGCCCACGAACCGCCCGAAGCGCGTCGGCTGTCGCGCGACGGCGTGCGGATGCTGGTCGCCCACCGCAGTACGGGCGAACTCGTGCACACGCGGTTTCGTGAACTCCCCGACTTCCTGTCGCCCGGCGACCTCGTCGTGGTGAACACCTCGGGTGTGATCGCCGCCGAACTCGACGGTCTCAGCCCGCTCGGCGAGCGCGTCGTCGTGCACCTGTCGACGCGGCTGCCGACGGGCGACTGGGTTGTCGAGTTCCGCCGGGGCGCCGAGCGCTGGGGCGAGCAGGCGCCGACGCACGTCGAGCTCGGCGAAGGCGCGTCGCTCGACGTCGTGGCGAACTATCACGGCAGCGACCGGCTGTTCGTCGCGCGACTGGCCCTGCCCGTGCCCGCGCTGGAGTGGGTGGCGGCGCACGGCCGGCCGATCCGGTACCGCTACATCGACCGCCCGTGGCCCATCGCGATGTACCAGAACGTCTACGCCACGGAGCCCGGCAGCGCGGAGATGCCGAGCGCGGGTCGCCCGTTCACGCCGCAACTGATTACGCGTCTCGTCGCCAAGGGCGTGATGGTGGCGCCACTCGTGCTGCACACCGGCGTGGCGTCGCTCGAAGCCGACGAGACGCCGTATCCCGAATACGTGCGCGTGCCGCCGACGACGGCGGCGCTGGTGCGACTGGCGCATGAGCAAGGCGGGCGCGTCATCGCCGTCGGCACCACCGTCGTGCGCGCCCTCGAGACCGCCGGTGATGCTGCCTTCGACGGCTGGACCGATCTCGTGATCACGCCCGAACGCGGCGTGCGCGTCGTCGACGGCCTGCTCACCGGGTGGCACGAGCCCGAGGCGTCACATCTGCTCATGCTCGAAGCGATCGCCGGCCGCGAACTGCTCGAAGCGTCCTACGCGGCGTCGCTCGCCGAGGGCTACCTGTGGCACGAGTTCGGGGACACGCACCTGATCGTGCCGTAGTCTCGGCCTCGGATGTCGATACCCGGGATGCAGTTGGCGGTCAGCGCCGCCGGCGAACCGTGTCTCCACATTCGGCAGGCCGAGCCGAACCTGTGGTGGCTGGCGTTCGGCGCGCTGCCCAGCCAGCCGACCGCGTCCGGAACCACGATGCCGTCCGAAGTCATCGCGGGATTCGACGACGCGCGTGATCTGACGCTGGCGAAGGTCGAACTCGACACCTGCGGCGCGTGGGTCACGCTGGCGAACGCCGACGTGCGGCGGCCGATCGTCGTGCGCCGTGCCGGCTGGGTCGACGTGCGCGGGCACCCGTACGACGACGCGCATCCGCTCGGCGACGACCGCGTCGGGCTCGGGCCGGGCGATGCGTTGGTGCTGGCGCACCCCGATGACGACGACACGACGACCGACGGCTTCCTCGACGCCTTGCTCGCCCGCGCCGGCGACGTCGAAGGACTGCGCGCGGCGTGCGCCACCGTGCCGTCCGTCGTGCTGGCGATACCGGAGGACCTCGGTGCCGATCCGCGCCAGCGCGTCGCCGACGCTATCGGCATCGCGGTCGACGATCTCGACCTGCCCGGCTACCCCCTCGGCGACGCCCAGCCGGAGCTGTGGGCCGAACCACCGCGCCCGCCGCGTCTGGCTCGGTTGGCGCTGCGCGACGCCAGCAGCGCGCGCGACGTGCGCTCGCTCCTCGACCGCCTCATCGCCAGCTGGCGGTTGACCGATCGCGTCGACGAGAACGACGTGAAGCTGGCGGCGTCGGAGTTGGCGACCAACGCCGTGCGTCACTCCCGCGAACCCCAGACCGCGACGGTGCGTTATCTCGGCGACGGCGTGCGCATCGAAGTCGACGACGGTTCGCACACCCACCCCGAGATGCGCGACGCCGCGGCCGACGACTTCGGGGGCCGCGGCCTTCACGTCGTCGACGCCGTCGCCTCGGCGTGGGGTGTCGAGTCCCGACCGTCAGGCAAGCGTGTGTGGTGCGAGATCGCGCTCCGTAACGCCTTAGTCGCGGACGACGCCGCCGGCTTCGAGTAGCGCGGTGTAGGCCTCGTCGATGTTGCGGCGCAGGCCCGCCGGATCGGTCACCGCCGCCGGATCCACGACGAGGCCCATGTGCAGCCAGCCGTTGGACGAGATCGTCGTGATGTTGGCCGCCGTGCCGGCGACGGGACCGAGCGGGTACATCGCCAGCACCTTGGCGCCGGCCATGTACGTCTCGATCGGCGCGCCGCGCAGGTTCGACGTAGCGAGGTCGATCTTGGCTGCCTGATCGCGGGCGACCCGCGTCGTCATCGACGTGGGCAGCAGGTTGGCGAGCCCGGCGATGGCGCTCATCGCGCCCCGACCGCTCACGGCTTCCTTGCGCTGCGCCATCAGGTCGCGCACCTGGGCGAAGCGGTCGGCGACGGGCAGGGCCGCGCCGGGCACCTGCAGCGGGACGGGCGTGAACGAGTTGCCGCCCATCGACTTGTCGGTGCGGGTGCTGACGACGAAGGTCAGGTTGATCGCCTCGACGGGCGTGTCGCGCTCGGCGTGGTACGCCAGCGCGCCCATCGCCGCGCCGGCGACGAACAGGTCGTTGACCGACCCGCCGAGCGCCTTGGCCGCCGCCTTGGCCTCCTCCAGGTTGACGCTCAACACCTCGAAGTGACGCCGGCGCGACCGCTGCGTCCACAGCGGGGCGTGGGCGTCGACCGTGCGACCGCCACCGGCCGTCTCGAGCGCCGAGCGCACTTCGCCCACCACGTTGCCGACCGCGCTGCCCAACTCGGCCGGATGGGTGACGAGGTTGACCGCGCTGCCGGCGACGCGCGACACGATGCCGCCCTGGCGCCGCAGCGTGTGGCCGACCGAGCGCGCCGCGGTGTCGACGATGTTGGTGCCCATGTCGGCGCCGGCTTCGAGCAGCTCCCCCTGCTCGGCGGCGACGGCCTCGGCGAAGATCGCCTCGACGTCGACCTCGGGCGGCTCGGGGGCGTGGCGTTCGAGGTCCGTGTACACCTCGGCCATCCGCAGCGCGCCGATGCCGTCGGCGACCGAGTGGTGCTGCTTGGTCAGCAGCGCGGAGCGGCCGTCTTCGAGGCCCTCGATCAAATAGAACATCCACAGCGGGCGCGTGCGATCGAAGGGCTCTTCGTGCAGGCGCATCGTGAGGTCGAGCAGCTGGCGCATCGAGCCCGGCGCCGGTAGCGCGACGTGGCGGATGTGGTAGCCGAGATCGAAGTCGGGGTCGGTCGCCCACACCGGCGGCGACAAGCGGCCGAGGCCGGGCACGGGACGCTCACGCAGGCGCGGGATGCGCGACAGGCCGTAGCGGATCTTGCGCACCATGAGGTCGAAGTCGACGGGCTGGTCGAGGATCGTGAGCGCGGACCCGTTGGGGTTCATCCACGGGTCCTTCTCGATGTTCCACATCAGCGCTTCTTGGTCGGTCATCCGCCGTTCGAAGGCGAAGTCGCGCTTGCGGTCCATGGGCTTCTGGTCTGCCATCGAACTCTCCGATCAGGTGTCGCTGCCGGGGCGACGGTCGGCTTCCTTCGAGGGGTCTCCCCTGTATCCCGAAGGGTAGGTCGCCCGCAGTTCGGCTTCTGTGGGCGTGTAGGGCTGACGGGCCTCGGCGGGCAGCAGCTCGACGATGGCGTCCATGATCTGCTTGGTGGCGACGTCGAGGTCGTCGGAGGTCACCCGGAACGGTGTGCCCACCGTGGCGGTGACGACGGGCTTGGTGCGCCCCGGCGCGACCACGCGGGGGATCTGCGAGCTGCGGGGCCACACCTTTTCGGTGCCCCACAGGGCGACGGGAATCACGGGCACGCCCGTCATCTGGGCCAGGCGCGCCGCGCCCCACCGGCCCTTGAGTTCGGGGTCGAAGAAGGCGGGACCGCGCGGGATCGTGCCCTGCGGCGCCATGGCGATGACGTCGCCGCCGCGCAACGCCGCCGCGGCGCGCTCGAGCGGCTCGTTCGAGCCCGTGCCGCGGTCGACGCGGATGCCGCCCATGCTGGTGGCGATCGTGCCGAACAGTGGCACGTCGAAGACTTCCTTCTTGCCGAGGAAGCGGGCGTCGCGGCCCGACTTGGCGATCACGTAGGCGACGGCGGTCGAGTCGTAATACGAGCGGTGGTTGAACACCAGGATGGCGCCGCCGGTGGCCGGGATGTTCTCGACGCCCTCGATGCGAATCGTGGCGAGCGCGTCGAGTCGCTCGTTGCCGAAGGGCCGCAGCCAGCCCTGCATCTCGCGCCCGGCGAGCTTCATCACGCCCTCGGGCTTGTCGAGGAACCGGATGGGCCAGCGCCGCAGCGTCGCCAACGCCAGCAGCGCCGGGTCGGGGTTGACGGCGACCGGGTGGCCGAACTGCGCCAGCAGGTCGGCGTCGCTGCGCGAGTCGGAGTAGGCGTAGCTCTCGGCGAGATCGACGTCGTTGGCCTCGGCCCACGCCAGCACCGCCGCCTTCTTCTCGCCGGCGTGCAGACGAACGCCGTCGATGGCGCCGGTGTAGACGTCGCCGTCGATCTCCCACTTGGTGGCCACGACGTGGTCGAACTCGAGCCGGTTCGCCAGCGCTTCGATCGTGGCCAGGTTCGACGCCGTGGCCAGCACGACCGTGCGGCCGGCGTCGCGATGCGACTTGATCAGCGGGCGCACGAAGGGCAGCACGTGATCCATCAGCTCGTCGGCGATCTTCTCGGCGACGGCGGCCACCTCGTCCACTCGCCAGCCCGGCTTGCAGCCCGACTGGGTCCGGGCGACCCGCATCGACAACGCGCTCTCGCCGAAGAGCTCGAAGGCCGACTGGAAAAGGCGCTCGCCGGGGAAGGCACGGTTGGCGAGACCGGCGTCTTTGAGGTGGCGCTGGATCACCGGCGCCGAAGACGCCTTGAGAATCGTGCGGTCGAGGTCGAAGATGGCGGCAGCGGTCACAGCACGCGACGGTACGGGTGCCGCCACGAAATGTCAATCGCTGACATAAGTTTGCGGATGACATTTGTCTGTCGTTGTCATATGATGGGTTTGTGACGTTGACTCTCCCCGCCGGGGTCGAAGAAGTGGGGCGCCGGGCCCGCAAGAAGCAGCACACCCGCGACGAGTTGGTGGCAGCCGCCACCCGGCTGTTCTCCGAGCGGGGCTTCGACGAGACGACCACCGCCGACATCGCCGAGGCGGCCGACGTCTCCCAGCGCACCTTCTTCCGCCACTTCGCTTCGAAGGAGGCCGTGCTCTACGGCGACAGCGAAGAAGTCGCCGCCGCCTTCGGCGACGCCATCCGCGCCCGTCCCAAGCGCGAGGCGCCGCTCACGGCCGTCGGCCACGCGCTGCACGAACTCGCCCAGCTCGCCGCCGCCGGCGACCCCGAGCGCACGCTGCTGCAGGCGCAGCTGGCGGCGCGCTATCCGTCGGTGTCGGCCTACAGCCGCGCCGTCGTGCAGCGCGGGCTCGAACAAGCCGTGACCCTCGCCGTCGCCGAGCGCATGGGCGTCGACCCGGCGAGCGACCCGCGCCCCGAAGTCATCGCCGGCGCCACCATGTCGGCGGTGCGCTACGCCCTGCGCCAGCTGGCGTTGTCGCCCGGGCGCGCGGACCTGCTGGAGCTGGCCAGCAAAGCACTGATCTCGCTGCGGAGTTAGGTGCCAAGATGACCGCCATCGCCAGCTCGCCTGCGCCGCCGAGTCCGAACCGGCTGCTGTTCAACGCGGTCAAAACCGCCACGAACGCGGTGCTGCGCTTCGGTCAGAAGCTGACGGTCGAGGGCTTGAAGAACATCCCGGCGACCGGCCCGGCGATCATCTGCCCCAACCACTTGTCCGTACACGACTCGACGGTGCTGCTCGGCGTGCTGCCGCGGATGACCCGTTTCATCGGCAAAGACGAGTACGTGAAGGACTGGACGACGCGGTTCTTGTTCCTCGCCCTCGGCAACATCCCCGTCGACCGCTCGGACTCCGATTCCGGGAGCGCGGCGCTCGAGGCCGCCACCGCCGTGCTCGAGCAGGGCGACTTGTTCGGGATCTTCCCCGAAGGCACCCGCAGCCGCGACGGGTTCCTGCACAAGGGCAAGACGGGTGCGGCGCGTTTGGCGCTGCGCACCGGCGCCCCGCTGATCCCCGTCGGGCTGATCGGCACTGACGAGATGCAGAAGCCGAACGACCCCATCACCGTCATGCGCTTCTTCAAGGACGTCACCGTGCGCATCGGCAAGCCGATCCGCGTCGACCGCTACTCGTCCCGCCCCGACCAGACCCTCGCCCCCCGTCAGATGACCGACGACCTCATGTACGAGATCAGCCAGCTCTCCGGTCAGACGTATGTGGACGAATACATGCTCCGCCCCGACCAGATCGCCTAACCCTCTCGCAATCCGCGTACCGATTCGGCTAGGCCGACCCTGAAATGAGTCGGCGGACGGCTTTGCCGGACTCGGTGACGGGGAGCTCGCGGTGCAGGAAGACGTGCTTGGGGACCTTGTGCCGTGAGAGCTGCTTGCGGCAGTGGGCCACGAGTTCGGCCTCGGTCGGCGTCGTCCCGGGTTGGGGCACGACGTGGGCGACCACGACTTCGCGGTCGTCTTCGACCTCGCCGACGACGACTGAGGTGCTCACGCCGGGGTGCAGGTCGAGCGCCAGTTCCACTTCGGCCGGCGACACGTTGAACCCGTTGACGTTGATGACGTCCTTCTTGCGGTCGACGATGTCGAGGCGGCCTTCGTCGTCGAACATGCCCACGTCGCCGGTGCGGAACCAGCCGCCGCGGGCGCGGTCGAGCCGCGTCCCGTCGAGGTACTCCTTGGCCACCGACGACCCGCGCACCCAGATCTCACCGGTGTCGCCCAGCAGGGCGTCGTCGCCGTCGTCGACGACGCGGATCTGCGTGTCGCCCAGCGGCCGGCCGACGGTGCCGGGGTGCGGATCAGTCGGGTCGTCGTGGCAGATCGTGCCGGCGGTCTCCGTCAGCCCGAACCCACCGGCGATGCGCAGGCCGAGCATGTGCTCGACGGCGTCGCGAATCGCGGGTGGCATCGGCGCGGCGGAGTAGGTGGCGCGGGTGACCGTCGACATCAGCTCGCGGTCGCCGGCCGCCGCGAGGCCCTTCCACATGAGCGGCACCGCGCTGACGGCGGTCACGCGGTGGCGAGCGATCAGTTCGGCCACCTCGTGGGGATCGAAGCCGTTGTTGAGCACGAGTTTGCCGCCGACGCTGAGGACGGTGCCCACGATGCTGTTGAGACCGAACACGTGCGCGATCGGCAAGCCGGCGTAGGCGACGGTGCTGGCGTCGAGACCGGCCCCGGGAGCGTGCACGAGGCCGTCGCGGGTCGCGGCCAGGTTGCCATAGGTGAGCACGACCGGCTTGGGCAGCCCGGACACGCCGCTCGTATAGAGCACCACCGCGGGGTCGTCGAGGGCGACGGCGGCGACGCCGGACGGATCAGAGTCGACCGTCGGGTAATCGCTCGCCGGCGAGAGCGCGGGGCGCACGATGGCGTGGCCGGCGGGGACTTCGCACTCACGATCCGACGCCACCATGACCAGCGCCGGCTCGATCTCACCGAAGCGGCGCTCGTGTTCGGCCAGGGGCGACTGCATGCCGAGCATCACCGGCACCATGCCGGCGGCCTGCACGCCGAGGTAGGCGACGACGCCGTCGCTGCAGGAATTCGCGATCACGGCGATGCGGACACCAGCGCCGAGGCCCCGGGCTCGCAACCCCGCCGCGGTCCGTAGGACCCGTTCGCTTAGTTCGCCGTACGTAACGCGGTTGCCGCCCTCGAGCAGCGCCGTCGCCGTGGCGTGACCCGCCAGGCGCGATGCAAGTTCACCCATCGGAGTCCACGCTAGGTCAGATACCCACGGCTAAACGTTTTGCCAAGTCCCCTTTCTCCTTTACGACCACATCGTCCAGGCCCTGCCAGCGGGCGATTTCCCGCAATTCGTGCGCCAACGCCGGTACGACTTCGTCGAGATCGATGCCGAATTCGGCGTAGCTCGCCTGCACCAGCAACGCTTTGGCCTTGCGATCGGCCTTGAGATCGACGCGGGCGACGAAGTCCTCGCCGAGCAGGAACGGCAGGACGTAGTAGCCGAACACGCGCTTGGCTTCGGGCACGAAGATCTCGAGCACGTAGTCGAAGCCGAACAGGTCGACGAGGCGGTCGCGGCGCCACATCACGGGGTCGAACGGGTTGACGAGGGCGGCGGCGCTCACGTTGCGCGGCGTGGCCGCGGCGGGATGGAGGTACCACGGCCCCTTCAACCCCTCGACCTGCACCTCGATCAGTTCGCCGTCGGCCACGAGCTGCCCGATGACGGGTCGGGCCTGGGCCGCCTGCATCCACACGTAGAAGGTGAGGTCTTTCTGCCGCGCCACCCCGAGGGCGCGTGCCGCCAGCAAGATGCTGCGCCGCCGCGCCTCGTCGGTGTCGATGGCGTCGCGGGCGGCCACGATGTCGTCGGGCAGCGCCTCGAACAGCGACAGGTAGGTGCGCTCGAAGTTCGGTTTGCGCCCCGGCGCGATCGTGCCCGTCTGCACCAGATACTCGAGGCGCGACTTGGTGATCGTCCAGTCCCACCACGGTTCTTTCGGCTTGGTGCGGATCTCGAGTTCGCCGGCGGTGACCTCGCCCCGCAGGTCGACCTCGCGCTGCAGATGCTTGAGCGCCTCGGCGTCGCCGGCTTGATCGACGACGTGGCGCTTGCGGTCAGAACGCATGCGCCAGGCGAACAGCGGCCAGGTGTCGTACCGCATGAGCGACGTGCCGTGCATCCAGTACTCGATCAACCCACCGCCCGGTTGCCACAGCTGGTGCAGCACGTGCTCGTCGAAGGGACCGACGCGCGAGAACAGCGTCATGAGGTGGGCGCGCGCCATCACGTTGACGGTGTCGACCTGCACGCCGCCGAGGGTGTCGACCACGCCCAGGAGGTGCTTGGCCGTGGCCTTCTTCGGGCGCGGCTTGGCTAGGCCCTGCGCGGCGAGCGTGATGCGCCGCGCCTCAGCGCGCGAGAGCTCGGCCGGTCCCACGCAATCCCTTGGTGCCGATGTTGGCGCGATCGGCCGCCGCACGGCCGGCGCCGTACCCGCCGTAATGGCTGACCGACGTCCGCTGCGTCGACAGGTGCGGGAACTCCTCGTGCACGCGCGCGTCGATGGCGGCGCGGCGCGCTTCGAACAGCGGCACCAAGGCGACCCCGAGATCGGACTCGGCCTCGCCTTGCGCGGCGGCGCGCGCCTCGCGCAGGCGCTCACCGATGCGCCGCGCGTATGCGATCAGGAAGGCGTGGCGGAACGCCTTGACCTGGCCGCCGGTGTTCTCGCGCGGCACGCGCAGCATCGCGGAGGTCGCCTGCACCAGCAGCGACGCGAACAACAGCTCGACCACCTCGAGGTCGGCGTCG
Source organism: Acidimicrobiales bacterium (assembly GCA_035546775.1). NCBI lineage: Bacteria > Bacillati > Actinomycetota > Acidimicrobiia > Acidimicrobiales > Acidimicrobiales bacterium. The sequence goes on along the minus strand of DASZWD010000057.1, from coordinate 6,181 downwards.
AAGCCGAACAGGGTCGCCTCGAACATGCCGTTGAACACCACCTGCACGACGTTGGCGTGGCCGATCTGGGTGAGCAGCGAGATCTTGGCGCGGGCATACGGCGCCTCGACCTTGAGCGTGCGCATCGCGGGGCGCGCACCGGACGCGCGACGCTGCTGGGCCACCGCGTCCCCGATGGCGTAACGCGCCATCAACTCCTGCGCTTTGGCGACGAGCGCCTCGGCTTCCTCGGGGTACGTAGTCGACTCTGCCTTGGCGAGCAGCGCTTGGACTCTGCTCACGATCTTCTCGTTCAAAGAAGATTCCATGCCCCCGACCCTATCGACGGGGTGTAACGGGGTCGCCTAGCGGAACTGGCGGAACGCGGTGCGCAGTTCGTCGACGAACAGATCCGGCTGCTCGAAGGCGGCGAAGTGACCGCCCTTGTCGAGCTCGTTCCAGTAGCGGATGTCGTAGAGCGGCTCGGCGAACCGCCGCGAGGCGCGGAAGATCTCCTTGGGGAACACCGACACGCACACCGGCACCTGGACCGGCTCGAACGTGCGGTTGTTGAAGCTTTCCCAGTACAGCCGCCCACTCGACGCCCCCGTGCCGGGCAGCCAGTACAGCATCACGTTGTCGAGCATCTCGTCGCGCGTCAGCACGTTCTCGGGATGGCCGTCGCAGTCGGTCCACTGCCAGAACTTCTCGACGATCCACGCCAGCTGTCCCGCCGGCGAGTCGACCAACGAATACCCGAGCGTCTGGGGACGCGTCGACTGCTGCGTCGAGTACCCCATGCCCCAGCGCTGGTGGTAGGCGTAGTCGGCCAGCGCCTGCTGCTCGGCCTCGGTCAAGTCCTCGCGCATCTCCTTGGACGGCGGGGCGATGATCATGTTGGTGTGCACCGCGGCGCAGTGCTCCTTGTCGATCGCGCCGATGCCGAGCGTGACCGCCGAGCCCCAGTCGCCGCCCTGGGCGACGTAGCGGTCGTAGCCCAGGCGCGCCATCAACTCGGTCCACGCCCTGGAGATGTGCTGCGTGTTCCAACCGGTGGTCGACGGCTTGTCCGACCAGCCGTAGCCCGGCAGCGACGGGCACACCACGTGGAACGCGTCGGCCGGGTCGTCGGGGTTCGTCAGCGGCTCGATCACCTTCATGAACTCGACGATCGAACCCGGCCAGCCGTGCGTCATCACCAGCGGCAGCGCGCCGTCATGCGGCGAGCGCGCGTGGATGAAGTGAATATCGAGGTCGTCGAGTTGCGTCGTGAACTGGGGGAAGCGGTTGAGCTGCGCTTGGCGTGCGGGCCAGTCGTATGTGTCGGCCCAGTAGGTGCACAGGTCCTGCACGTACTGCAGCGGCACGCCCTGTTCCCAGTCGTCGACCGTTTCGGGTTCGGGAAAGCGCGTGTTGCGCAGGCGCTGTTGCAGGTCCTCGATCTGTTCGGCGGCGATGTCGACCGCGAACGGGGTTACTTCACCCATCGGCGCGATGGATCATGAACGTGCCCGTCGACCGGCAGATCAGTTCGTCCTTCTCGTTGCGGATCTCGGCCGAAGAGAACGCGATCACCTTCGTCATCCGGTCGAGCGAACCGCGCACGGTGAGCTTCTCGCCGAGGACCGCGCCTTTCATGCAGTCGGTCTTCATCTCGAGCGTCGCGCGCGTGCGGTCCTTGCCCTCGAGCGACGCGTTGATGGCGAAGTTCATCGCGGCGTCGAGCATCACCGCGTACACGCCCGCTTGCACGCCGTCGTGGGGGTTGCACGCCATCTTCGTCGGGGTCCACGTGCCGGCGCACCAACCTTCGCCGTATTCGTCGATGCTGCCGCCGATCGCGGCGATGACGGGCATGCCGCCGTCGCCCAACCACCGATCCATGTCCTTGCCCATGGGCGGAGTCTTGCGCATCAGGCGCGGTTAACCACGAAGCGCGAGGGCAATCACTTACTCACACCAAGTTCGAAGGAGAACCGCAATGCTTCTGTGGCTCATCGCTGTGGCAATCGCAATCGCCGGTGTCGTGCAGGTGATCCAGGGTCAGATCCTCTTCGGCATCATCCTGTTCATCGTGGCCTGCCTGGTCGGTCCCGGCGGCTACAGCATTTTCCGAAGTCGTAGCGTCTAACCAACGCGACACAAGCGTGGTGCGCCGGGTGCCAGTACGGGCCCGGCGCACCGTCGCGTCTCAGGACCAACAGGAACTGAGGAACGCTTCGAGCCGCGACGGGTCGGGCGCCACGTGCAGCACACCGTCGTCGTCGCGCGCCAGCGCCAGGCTGGGGCAGAACACGTCGTTGCCGCCGCAGAAGAAGTGCGGCGACCCCTGCACGCCGCGCTGTTGACCCTCGTGCCAGTCGTCGAGCACTGACTGGCGATCGGCGGCGGTGATCTCGGCGCCGAACTCGGCGGCGAGCATCGCGGCTTGCGCTTCGTCGCCGATGTCGCGACCTTCCTCCCACAGGGCCTCCCGCAGGCGGAAGCTGGCCGCTTCACCGTGTCCGGCTCGCGTCGCCGCCGCGGCCGCCGCGAGCGCGGGCAGCGTCGTCGTAGGGAAGTGCGCGGGGTCGAAGCCTGCGAACAGACCGACGTCGAGTTGCTGACGCAACGCCGCGACGTTGCGCGTCGTCTTGCCCACGTCCATTGGCGCGCCGTTGACCAACTCGAGGGGCCACGCCCGCACGTGAATCGCCACGTCCGGAGCGAACTCGTCGCGCCGCGCCCGCACGATCTGCAGACCGACATAGGCAAACGGGCACCAGACGTCGGCGAAGACCTCAATCACGGGTTGAGACCCCGCAGGGCGCGCGTGACTGTCAGCGTGCAGCCGCGTGCCTGCAGCTCGCGCTGGTCCGCCGCCAGGTGCGCCTTCGTCGGCGCCAACCGGGCGAACCCGATGAACGTCGATACGAGCGACGCGGGATACACCCACCAAACGTTGGCAACGAAGAACGCCACGAAGCCGAGCAGCGCTGCGGCCTCGGCGAAGGCCAGACGCAAGAAGAACCGCGTCCGATACGACGCCGCCAGCGTGGATGCATTCGTGCCGTCGAGCGCCGCACCGCGTTGCACGGTCGGTGAGACCACGAAGACCATGAGCACGCCGAGGCCCAAGAAGGCGACCGCCAGCCCCGGGCGAGGCGCGACGTCGGGCGTCGTTCCGATCACAACCAGGACGACCTGAAACAACAGGACCGCGGTGACGAACGACAGAAAGACCTGGCGCATAACGACGAGACCGTCCGCCGAGCCGCGTGCGCGTCGTTGCGCGACTGACGGTACGAGCAGCGCGACGAGGCTCCGCCCGCTCGGCCATCCCGGGTCGTCGTCGGCGGGACCGCCGACTACCCCACGCGCGATGACCGGCCCTCCCAGTACGGCTCGCGCAGTTCGCGCTTGAGGATCTTGCCCGACGCGCTGCGCGGGATCTCTTTCATCGACGCGTGCGAGCGCGGCACCTTGTAGCCCGCGAGGTGCTCGCGGCAGAACGCCTCGAGTTCCGCTTGGTCGACGTCGCTGCCGTCGTAGGTAGTGACGACGCAGTGCACCGCTTCGCCCCACTCGTCGTCGGGGATGCCGAACACCGCGGCATCCGCGATGTCCGGGTGGGCGATGAGGACCGCTTCGATCTCGGCGGGATAGATGTTCACGCCGCCCGAGATGATCATGTCGTTCTTGCGGTCGCAGATGTAATAGAAGCCTTCGTCGTCGCGGTAGGCGATGTCGCCGACGGACATGTAGCCGTCGGGCCGCTTGCCCTTCTCGTACTTGTCCGGGTCCTTGTAATAGGTGGCGAAGGTGGCGTCGCTGAGCACGAAGAGTTCGCCGGGCACCATCGGCTCGGTCACCTCGTTGCCGTCGTCGTCGAACAGCTTGATGTCGACACCCGGCGCCGGCCGGCCGCACGAACCGGGCTTTCGCATTTGCTCGTCGGGCAGCAGGATCGTGTTGACGCCCAGTTCCGTCGAGCCGTAGATCTCGAACAGCGACTTGTCGTCGATGCGCTCGATGTACTTCTTCTTCAGCTCGAAGGCCCACGGCGCGGCGTTGGCCAGCAGCACCCGCATCGAGGAGCAGTCGTACTGCTTGATCGTCTCGAGCGGCAGGTCCACGGCGCGGCGCACCGGCGTCGGCGCCGAGAACGTCGTCGTCACCTTGTGCTTTTCGACGAGCGCCAGCCATTCCTCAGGGTCGAAATGGCGCTGCACGACGACCGAGCCGCCGAGTTGCTGCACCACCATCATGAAGCCCAGCGGTGCCGAGTGGTACAGCGGACCGGTCGAGAGGTACACGTCGTCAGGACCCCAGCCGAGCATCCCGATGAGGTCGCCGGTGTGCTTGCTCGCCTCGGTGCGCCGCACCGTGCCCTTCGGCTTGCCGGTCGTGCCCGACGTATAGATCATCGTCGTGCCCGCCGTCTCGTCTTCGCCGACCGGCACCGGCTCATCCGTCGACGCCGCGGCGGCCAGCGCGTCGAAGTCCTGCGACCACGCCGGTGCCTGGCCCTGAGAGCGGAAGCAGTACCAGGCGCGCACGCGGTTGCAGTCCTCGACGATCGTGGCCAGCTGGTCCGTCTGCTCGATGTCGAACAGCACGACGACGGCGTCGCAGTTGTCGATGACGTACTGCGCCTCGTCGGGCGCCAGCCGGTAGTTCATCGGCACGCACACCGCGCCCACTTTGCGGGCCGCGTGATTGATGGCGACGACCTCGAGGGAGTTCTGCCCGACCCACAGCACCTTCTCGCCGGCGCGCACGCCAGCGCCGAGCAGCACGTCGGCGTACTGGTTGACCAGCGTGTTGAACTCCCGCCGGTTCATGACCCGCTCGCCGTCGATGACGGCGGTCTTGTCCGGGTCGGCGGCGGTGTGCATAGCGAGAACGTCCACGGCGCCGGACAATATGGGAATTACCGGGGGTCTGGCCCGGGTTGCTATCGCGGCGGTCAAACCGCGAGACTTGACCGCTCAGTCAAGTTCTGAGAAACACGTTCTAGGAGGCTTCAATGCCCAACGCCGTTATCGTCGACGCCGTCCGCACCGCGGGCGGCAAGCGAAATGGACGTCTGTCCGGGTGGCACCCCACCGACCTCGCCGCCGAAGTGCTCAAGGCGCTCGCCGAGCGCAACAACCTCGACCCGGGCCTGGTCGACGACGTGATCATGGGTTGCGTCATGCAGGTCGGCAGCCAGGGCCTCAACATCGGCCGCAACGCCGTGCTCGGCGCCGGCTGGCCCGAGTCGGTGCCCGCCACCTCCGTCGACCGCCAGTGCGGTTCGTCGCAGCAAGCGGCCCACTTCGCCGCCCAGGGCGTCATCTCCGGCGCCTATGACATCGCCGTCGCCGCCGGCGTCGAGGTCATGTCGACCACCCCGATGGGCGCGTCGATCACCCCCGGCTCGATCCCCTTCGGCCCCTCCGTCATGGCCCGCTACGCGCCGGCCGGCGGCCTCGTGCCCCAGGGCATCGGCGCCGACATGATCGCCGACAAGTGGGGCATCTCCCGCGAAGAGCTCGACGCCTTCGGTGCCGAAAGCCAGCAGCGCGCCGAGCGCGCCGCCAACGAGGGCCGCTTCGACAACGAGATCATCCCGGTACAGGCCAAGGTGCTCGACCGCGACAGCGGAAAGGTCAACGACCTCGGCGAACTCCACACCCGCGACGAGGGCATCCGCCCCGGCACCACCGCCGAGTCGCTCGCCGCCCTCAAGCCGGCGTTCAAGCCCGACGGCAAGATCACGGCCGGTAACAGCTCGCAGATCGCCGACGGCGCGTCGGCCGCGCTGATCATGAGCGAAGAGAAGGCCGCGGCGCTCGGTCTCAAGGCGCGCGCCCGCTTCCACACCTTCGCCCTCGCCGGCGTCGACCCGATCACGATGCTCACCGGCCCGATCCCGGCCACCGAGAAGGTCATCGCCCGCTCCGGCCTCAAGATCGAGGACATCGACCTGTTCGAGATCAACGAGGCGTTCGCCTCGGTGCCCCTCGCCTGGTTCAAGGAGTTCCCGACCGTCGACCCGGCCAAGGTCAACCCCAACGGCGGCGCCATTGCGCTGGGTCACCCGCTCGGCTGCTCCGGCACCAAGCTCCTGGCGACGCTGCTCAACGAGCTCGAGCGCACCAACGGCCGCTACGGCCTGCTCACCATGTGCGAAGGCGGCGGCATGGCGAACGCCACGATTATTGAGCGACTCGGCTAA
>DASZWD010000056.1 GCA_035546775.1 Acidimicrobiales bacterium | reverse complement strand
CCGGCGCTCATCGGTTTTACCTCGGGCACGACCAACAACCCCAAGGGCGTCGTGCACTCGCACCGCACGCTTGGCTTCGAGACGCGCCAGCTGGACCAGATGTTCCCGCGCATCGGTCCGCCACAGATCACCGGAGCGCCGGTCGGTCATTTCATCGGCATGCTCAACGCGTTCCTCACGCCGCTGTTGCGCAACTACCCCGTCACGATGATCGACGTGTGGGACCCGGGGGAAGTGCTGCGGATGATGGTCACCGACAACTTGGCCGCCGGCGGCGGTGCCACGTACTTCTTGACGAGTCTTTTGGACCATCCGGACTTCAGTGACGCCCACGTGGCCCAGATGCCCTTCGCCGGACTCGGTGGATCGACGGTGCCGCTGGCGGTGACCGAACGGGCGGAGAAGCTCGGCATCAAGACGTATCGCTCGTACGGCAGCACCGAGCACCCGTCGATCACCGGCAGCTTTCTCACCGACCCCGCCGAGAAGCGCATGGGCACCGACGGTCACGTGCTGCCGGGCGTCGAGATCCGCCTCGATGCCGAGACGGGCGAGATCTCGAGTCGCGGGCCCGACTGCTGCATCGGCTACACGGATCCCGAGTTGACGGCGCGCGTCTTCGACGCCGAGGGCTGGTATCGCACCGGCGACGTTGGCGTGCTCGACGCCGACGGCTACCTCACGATCACCGACCGAGTCAGCGACATCATCATCCGCGGCGGCGAGAACATCAGCGCCCAGGAGATCGAAGAACTCATGCTGAGCTTGCCCCATGTGGCCGAAGTGGCCGTGGTGGCGGCGCCCGACGAGCGGCTGGGCGAGCGGGCCGCCGCGGTCATGCGCCTGCGCGACCCGGCGGCGTCGGCGCCGACGTTGGACGACGTCCGGGCCCACCTTCAGGCATCGGGCCTCACGAAACAGAAATGGCCCGAGTCGCTGCACGTGGTCTCCGACTTCCCCCGCACGCCTTCGGGCAAAGTCCAGAAGTTCCGGCTGCGCCAACAACTACGCGAAGGAGAACTGCAGTGACTCGCGTCGCCATCGTCACCGGAGGCGCGTCGGGCATCGGCCTCGCCATCGCCGAACGCCTGGTGAAGGACGGCCTGACCGTCGCCGTGTTCGACCTCAACGAGGCGTCGGTCGGCGCGGCGAGTTTCGCTGTCGACGTGTCAGACAAGGCACAGGTCGACGCCGCCGTCGCCGAGGTGGCGACGCGGTTGGGCGCACCGACGGTTTTGGTCAACAACGCCGGCATCGAGGGCTTCAAGCCGTTCCTCGACATCACCCTCGACGAGTGGAATCGACTGATGGCGATCAACCTCACCGGTACGTTCCTGTGCTGCCAGGCGGTCATCCCGCACATGGTCGAGGCTGGATGGGGACGCATCGTGAACATCTCGTCGTCGAGCGCGCAGGGCGGCCAGCAGCGCATGACGCACTACGTGTCGAGCAAGGCGGGCGTCATCGGGCTGACCAAGTCGCTGGCCCTCGAGTTCGGCCCGGCCGGCATCACCGTCAACACCATCCCACCGGGGTTCATCGACACCCCGATGCTGCGCGCCGCCGAAGCGAAGGGTCTGCTCGGGCCGGGCGTCGACGCCGCGATCGCTACGACCCCGGTGCGCCGCGCCGGCCTGCCCGAAGACATCGCGGCGGCGGCCTCCTTCCTGATCCGCGACGAGGCGAGCTACGTCACCGGGCAGGTGATCGGCGTCAACGGCGGCCGGAACACGGGATGACGCCGCGCATCCCACCTATTCCGCCGGGCGAGTGGCCACCGGAGATGCGCGCCGCGGTAGCGGCGTTGCGCGTCGAGAACCCGCGCCACCCGATCCTCACGACGGAAGGCGATCGACCTAAGGCGCTCAACGCGCTCGGCACGCTCGCCCACCACCCGCGACTCACCGAGGCGTACCACCGGTTCGTCGGCCACCTGCTGTACGGGACGACTCTCGACCTGCGCACGCGCGAACTCGTGATCCTGCGCGTCGCCGCGCTACGTCAATGCGAGTACGAGTGGATGCAGCACGTCGTCATCGGCGGCGACGTCGGCCTCACCGACGAGGAGATCGTGGCCGCCCGTGGTCCGGCGAACACGCCGCTGCTACGGGCGGTCGACGAGTTGCTCGACAGCGCCCGCATCAGCGACGACACGTGGGACGCCCTCGAACTCGACACACAGCAGCGGATGGATCTGGTGTTCACGGTCGGCGCGTACGACCTTCTCGCCATGGCCTTCCTGACCTTTGGCGTGCCGGTAGACGCTGATCTCATGGCCTGGAAGCGCCAATGATGCGGAGTGGAAACGCCCTTCTCCATAATTGAGATTCCTGATATCGTTTCGGGATGCCGCTGTTCACCAAGCCTGCGGAAGGCAGCTGGACCGAGCACTATCCGGAGCTGGGGACGGGCCCTGTGTCCTACGAGGACTCGATCTCACCCGAGTACTACGAGCGCGAGCGCGACGCCATCTTCCGCCGCACGTGGCTCAACGTCGGGCGCGTCGAGCAGATCCCGAAGACCGGCAACTACTTCACCCGCGAACTCGACGCGGCACGCACGTCGGTAATCGTGGTGCGCAGCGCCGATGGCGGCGTGCGCGCCTTTCACAACATCTGCCGCCACCGCGGCAACAAGCTGGTGTGGAACGACTTCCCGCAGGAGGAAGTGTCAGGCAGCTGCCGACAGTTCACCTGCAAGTACCACGGGTGGCGCTACGGCCTCGAAGGTGAACTCACCTTCGTGCAGCAGGAGTCGGAGTTCTTCGACCTCGACAAGGACCAGTACGGCCTTGTCCCGGTGCAGTGCGAAGTGTGGGAAGGGTTCATCTTCGTGAACCTCGACCCCGACAACACCGAGCACGTCGGCGACTATCTCGGCGAATTGGGCGCCGGCATCGCCGGCTACCCATTCGACCAGATGACGCAGGTCTTCAAGTACCGCGCCAAGGTCGACAGCAACTGGAAGCTGTTCATCGACGCCTTCGCCGAGTTCTACCACGCACCCGTTTTGCACGCGAAGCAAGCGGTCGACGAGGAGTCGCGCAAGCTCCAGTCCTACGGGTACCAGGCGCTGGCGTACAAGCTCGACGGCCCCCACGGCATGGTGTCGTCGTGGGGCGGGATGTCGCCGCCGAAGGACCCGTCGATGGTCAAGCCAATCGAGAACACGCTGCGCTCCGGCCTGTTCGGTCCCTGGGACAAGCCCGACATCGGCCTGACCGATTTGCCGCCGGCGATCAACCCTTCGCGCAGCCCGATGTGGGGCATCGACTCGTTCGTGTTCTTCCCGAACTTCATGCTGCTGGTGTGGGCACCCAACTGGTACCTGACGTACCACTACTGGCCGACGGCCTACAACAGCCACATCTTCGAGGGCACGCTCTATTTCGTGCCGCCCAAGAACGCCAGCGAGCGCCTCGCACAGGAACTGGCGGCGGTGACGTTCAAGGAGTACGCGCTGCAGGACGGCAACACGCTCGAAGCGACACAGCGCTCGATCGAGTCGCGCGCCGTGACGTCGTTCCCGTTGAACGACCAGGAGATCCTGCTGCGCCAGTTGCACAAGACGGCGCGCGACTACGTCGAGGCGTACGGGCGATGAGCGTGCTGCCCGCCGAGTTCGCCGACCTCGAACCCTTCGCCGAGTGGTCGCTCCAGACCGAGGCCGAGCGCTACGCCAAGCGCCTGGCGTCGTCGATGGACGAGATGAAGGCGTTCTACGACGCGGCGATGCCGCGGCTCGAAGCCGCGACGAAGTACCTCGACAACCTCGAGTTCACCGCCCTACCCGACGACGCGACGCGTCTGCTCTGGCTCTGCTACTCGCTGGTGAACGTCTCGTTCCCCGTCGAGGTGTGGCACCAGCCGCGGGTGCCCGACAGTGGCGCGGCGAACATGGACGTCGTCGTCGAACCCGCCATCTAACGTCTCGGTCAATGGCTGAGTCCTGGCGCGACCTCGCAGTAGCCCGCTCGCTGGATCCGGCGCGGGCGCGCGCCGAGAAGCGGGTGCAGCGTTTCCTCGACGCCGCCCTCGAGCTGATGACCGAATCGCCCGACAAAGAGTTCACGGTGCAGGAAGTCGTCGAGCGCTCGGGCCAGTCGCTGCGCAGCTTCTACCAGTACTTCGCCGGCAAGTACGAGCTGATGCTGGCGTTGTTCGAAGAAGCAATCCGCACGACCGCCGCGCAGCTCGAAGACCTCGTCGCCGACGAGCAGGACCCCACCGAGCGGCTGCATCGCTTCGCCGTCGAGTACTACAAGGTCTGCCATCCGTCTCCCAAGACGAACAAGCTCAAGAAGGCGGCACCGGCGCCCGTGCTTGCCGAGTTCGGCCAGGAACTGTTGACGGCGCACCCGAAAGAGGCGTCGCACGCCTTCGTGCCGATGGTCACGCTGTTCGAGGGACTCCTCGACGACGCGGCGCGCGCCGGTGGGCTGCGCAAGGGCCTCGACCACCGCCACATCGCCGGCATCGTGCTCCAGGCGATCATGTTCCACACGTTCGCGAACGTGATCAGCGCCACGCCGTCGAACACCGACGTCGACAAGGCCGCCCAGGAACTCTGGGACCTCCTCCTCATCGGCCTCGCCCTCTAAGCGCCATCGCCAAGCGCCGCGACGCTGATGTCAGGTTTTGGCCGCCAAACCGCGTCGACGACGCGAAATGGCCGCCACAAGTCGGCAGCAAAACGCCGCCGGGAGCTCTCGGGCCACGCGCGCGGGATCGAGCGGGTCTACGTCTGGTTGACCGACTTCGCCCCGGTCGAAACGCTGGCCCGCTTCGCCGAAGTGATCGCCGCTACTCCTGGATAGAGATCGCCTGCTTGGGACACGAGCGCACGGCGTTGCGCACGTCGTCCTCGCGCCCGGCGGGCACTTCGTCGACCAAGACGTGGGCCATGTCGTCGTCACCGACGTCGAAGATGTCGGGGGCAATGCCCATGCAGAGTGCGTGGCCTTCGCACAACAACTCGTCGATCACGACTCGCATCAGGTGATTGCTCCTTCGATCTTCAGCTCGATGATCTTGTCCATGTCGTAGCCGAGACTTTGTAGTACGTCGTCGGTGTGCTCGGCGAACAGCGGCGCGCGGCGCAGGTCCGGGTCGGCCCCGTCGAACTGCACCGGCGACGCCACCAACTCGAAGTCCGAGCCGTCGGCCGCCTTGACCGACGTGATGTAGCCGTTCTGGCGGATCTGGGGATCGGCGGCGGCCTGCAGCGTGTCCTGCACCGGCGCCCACGGCCCGCTCATGGTGGCAAAGCGCGCCGACCAGTGGGCCAGCGGCTGGGACGCGATGGCATCGGCGATCGCCTCGCACGCCGCGGCGGAGTTGTGCTCCAGCGCCGCGTAGGAGTTGAAGCGGTCGTCGTCGGCGAGTTCGGGGCGGTCGATGTGCTGGCAGAACTCCGCCCAGTACCGCATCGGCTGGAGCATCACCAGCGAGATGTAGCGGCCGTCACTCGTGCGGTACATCGCCGTGAGCGGATTGAGCGCGGCGCGCACGCCCGTGGGCGCGGCGACCGCCGGCTTGTTGGCCATGATCGACGAGTCGACGGCGAGGCCCATCGACCAAAGGCCACTGCCGAGCAGCGACACGTCGACGACCGACGGCTCACCGCCGCGCTCGCGGGCGAACAGCGCGGCGGCGATGCCACCCGCGAGGTTCGTGCCCGAGATGGTGTCGCCGTACGCGGGCGCCGGCGGGCCGATGATGCCGTCGATGTCGGGCGGCGTGAGCGACTGGGCCGTGGCGGCGCGGCACCAGAAGGCCGTCATGTCGTAACCACCGCGCTCGGCTTCGTCGCCGCGCGCCCCCAACGCGCTGCCGCGGGCGTAGATCACCTTCGGGTTGACGGCGCGCACGTCGTCGACCTCGATGCGGAACTTGCGCCGCGCGCTCGGCAGCAGCGACGTGAGGAACACGTCGGCCGTCTTGATCAACTCGTCGAGCAGGGCGCGACCGCTGTCGGTACCGATGTCGACGCCGACGCTGCGCTTGCCGCGGTTCGGATGTTCGAAGTTGACGTTGATGTCACCATCGACCACGAACGCGCCGGTGCGCTTCAACCCGCGCTGCGGATCACCGGTGACGGCGTGCTCGACCTTGATGACGTCGGCGCCCCAGTCGGCGAGCACCGCGCCGGCCGACGTGACAAATCCCCACATCGCGACTTCGACGACGCGCACGCCGTCGAGTGGACGCGCCGTCACGACGCCTCCGCCGGCGCGGGGAGGGCCAGCGTCTTGGACTCGAGGTATTCCTCCATGCCGGCGACGCCCATCTCGCGGCCGATGCCCGACTGCTTGTAACCACCAAAAGGCGCGTCAGCGCCGTAGTACAAGCCGCCGTTGACGGAGATGGTGCCGCTGCGGATGCGGCGAGCGACGGCAGTGGCACGGTCGTCGTCCGCCCCCATCACGACGCCCGACAGGCCGAAGATCGAGTCGTTGGCGATGCGGACGGCGTCGTCCTCGTCGCGGTAGGGGATCACGCACAGCACCGGACCGAACACTTCGTCCTGCGCGATAGCCATCTGGTTGTCGACGTCGGCCAGCACGGTCGGTTCGAAGAAGTAGCCGGGGCCGTCGATCTTGCTGCCGCCCACGACCGCCTTGGCACCGGCCTCGAGCGCCGCCTGCACCATCCCGTCGACCTTGGCCAACTGGTCG
>DASZWD010000055.1 GCA_035546775.1 Acidimicrobiales bacterium | reverse complement strand
TACTGCGTCGCGTGCGTCCGCGACAACATCCGCTCGATCGAGGCCAAGCTCAGCGAGGAGTACTGGGACCGCTAGGAGAGCGTGAGTTCACCGCTGGCGGTTGTGACGGCGTAGCGATGAGGTCCAGGATCGCCGCCCACGAGACGCAATGGCGCTTCGTCCTCGCCCAGCCAACTCCGCACGCGCTCGGGATCGCCGCCGATCTCGACCCACGCGATACCCCGGGCGCCGCTCGGATGCCCCACGCGCATGCGGGCGGGGTGATCCTCGTCCACCGCCCAGGAGATGAAGAACGGCAATCCGTGCACCAGGGCGCCGTCGATCCCGGTGAGCTCCCAGTGCAGTTCGGTGCCATCGGGGCGCGTGCGCGACATCGGCACGATCGGTGAGTCGAGCCGCGCTGCGACCGCCGCGAAGTCCGCGGCGCGCAGGCACACACCCACGATGCCCTCGCCGTCGCTGGCGAGGCGCCCCGACAAGAACTCCGCCAGTGGGCTGACAGCGGCGTCTTCCACGACAACCAGCTCGATGAACGCGTCGCCGAGCGGAATGATGGAGTTGGCGGTTCCGAATCCCGGGTGGCGACCGCCCGGCACTGCGACCAGTCCGAAGTCGGAGTCGTAGCGGTGCGCCGCTTCGTCGAGGTCGGCGACGACCACCATCACGTGGTCGAGGGCGTGCATCGGTTCAGACGGAAGCGTTGACGCGGCCATACAGCGTGGTGCGCTGCACCAACCGTCGCGTGCCGGCGTCGATGGCGTTGGCGGCGGCGACCATCTCGGCGAAGCCGGCCTGGTCCATCGCCTGACCGTGCGCTGCGCCCGCGGCGCGCGAGATGTTCTCGTCGATCAGCGTGCCGCCGAGGTCGTTGCAGCCGGCGTTGAGCAGTTGCGCGGCGCCGCGCCCGCCCATCTTCACCCACGACGCCTGGATGTTCGGAATGCAGTCGGCGTAGACGATGCGGGCGACGGCGTGCATCAACAGTGCCTCGCGGAAGGTGGGTCCCTGGCGCGCCTTGCCCTGGATGTAGAGCGGCGTGGCCATGTGGACGTAGGGGAGGGGCACGAATTCGGTGAAGCCGCCCGTCTCGCGCTGCAGCGCCCGGGTGCGCAGCATGTGCCGCGCCCAGTGCTTGGGCTCTTCCATCGAGCCGAACATGATCGTGATGTTCGAGCGCAACCCGACCGAGTGCGCAGTGCGGTGCACCTCGAGCCACTCCTCGGTGTTCACCTTGTCCGGACACAGGACGGCGCGCACCTCGTCGTCCAGGATCTCCGCCGCCGTGCCCGGCAGCGTTTTGAGACCCGCCGCCATCAACCGCTGCAGGTACTCCGCCAGCGACACCTCGGAGCGACGGGCGCCTTCGTTCACTTCCAGCGCGGTGAAGCCGTGAATATGGATCGTCGGCGAGGCGGCGCGCACGGCGTCGATCACGTGGAGGTAGTAGTCGCCGTCGAAGTCGGGGTGGATGCCACCTTGCAAGCAGACCTCGGTGGCGCCCAGGGCTTCCGCTTCAGCGACGCGGCGCGTGATCTCGTCGAGCTCCAGCAGATATGGGGCGCCGCGCAGGTTGAGCGACAGCGGCCCCTTCGAGAACGCGCAGAACTTGCACTTGAAGGTGCACACGTTCGTGTAGTTGATGTTGCGGTTCGAGACCCAGGTGACTTCGTCGCCGACGATGCGCTGGCGCAACTCGTTGGCGACGGCGGCCACCGCGGCGACGTCGGAACCGCGCGCCCCGAACAGCGTGACGATTTCGTCCTCGCCGACCTCGTGTCCGTCGAGCACGCCCGACAGCACGGCTTCGATCGGGCCACTGGCGCTTGCCGGGCCGGGCAGCAGGTGCGGCGGCTCCGCTTCGCCTCCCGACACCCACGCGTCGAGGTCGCGGCCAAGACCCGCAGCGTCCTCCCGGTGCAGCACCGGCGTACGCATCTCGGGCGCGAGCCACCGGTGCGGATCGCGCACGAACTCGGGATAGGCCGTGAGACGCGGGGCGAGGCGCAGACCACGGGCCTCGGTCTCGCGGTGCAGCAGTTCGAGCGCCGGCCACGGGCGCTCGGGGTTGACGTGGTCGAGCGTGACCGGCGAGACGCCGCCCCAGTCGTCGATGCCGGCGTCGAGCAGCACACCGAAGTCGTCGCTCAGGTTCGGTGGGGCCTGCAGGTGCACGTCGAGGGGAAGGAGCAGGCGGGCGACGGCGATGGTCCACAGGAACTCCTCCTCGGGGCACGCCGGCGCGTTGTGCATCGCCGTGTCGGCCTTCGGCAGGAAATTCTGCACGATCACTTCTTGCACGTGGCCGTTGCGGGCGTGCGACGCCGCGATCGCCTCGAGCGCTTCGATGCGGTCGGCTCGCGTCTCGCCGATGCCGACGAGGATGCCCGTCGTATAGGGCACTTGCGCCTGCCCCGCCGCTTCCAAGGTCGCGAGCCGGCGCTCGGGCGTCTTGTCCGGGGCGCCACGATGGCAGGGGAGGTCGGCGCGCAGCGTCTCGAGCATCATCCCCTGGGAAGCCGAGACCGCCCGGAGCCGCACGATCTCGTCGTAGGACAGCGCGCCCGGATTGGCGTGGGGCAACAACCCCGTCTCGTCGCGCACCGCGGCGCATGCGGCGACGAGGTAGTCGACGGTCGACGCGTACCCGTTGGCGTCCAACCAGTCACGCGCCGCCGGGTAGCGCTCCTCCGGTGCTTCGCCGAGGGTGAACAGCGCCTCGTGACAGCCGGTCGTCGCACCGCGGCGGGCGATGTCGACGACCTGCTCGAGCGACAGGTACGGCGCCTCGACGCGCGCCGGGGCCGTGGCGAAGGTGCAGTAGCCGCAGCGGTCGCGACACAGACGCGTCAGCGGGATGAAGACCTTCGGCGAAAACGTGATGCGGTTGCCCGTGGCCAGCGAGCGGCGAATACGCGCCCGCGTCATCAGCTCGTCGAGACCCAGCCCCTCCAGATTGTGCACGGGAAGACCCTAGGCCTTGAGCTTGGGCGTCAGGGCTGCGAGCAGCTTCTCGTGGGCGTCGGCGAACTGCTTCACGCCCTGGCGTTCCAACACGTCGGCTACGTCGTCCATGTCGACACCAACGTTCTCGACCGCCGTAAGGATTCCCTGCGCTTCCGCCACGTCGCCGTCGACCGTGCGCCTGACGGTCCCGTGATCGGCGAACGCCTCGATGGTCGCCTCGGGCAACGTATTGACCGTGTCGCGGCCGATGAGCGTGTCCACGTACAGCAGGTCGGAGTAGGCGGGGTTCTTCGTCGACGTCGACGCCCACAGCGGCCGCTGCAACGGCCGGGGCGCGTCGTGGCAGAACGCGAGGAACTGCTGGTACGCCGCCTGCGCCTGGGCGACCGCGACCTTCCCTCGCAACGCCAGCGCGTCAGGGGTGCCGATCGCCTCAAGACGCATGTCGACTTCGGTGTCCACACGGCTGACGAAGAACGACCCGACGCTGTGGGGCGCCGGGAGGCCCTGCGCCGCTGCCCGCTCGAGGCCGCGCTTCCACGCGTTGAGGACCTCGGCGTAGCGCGGCAATCCGAAGATGAGCGTGACGTTCACGTTGACGCCCGCCGCCAGCAGCTCTTCGATCACCGGCACGCCCGCGGCGGTCGCCGGGACCTTGATCATCACGTTGGGACGGTTGGCGCGGGCGAACATCGACTTGCCGGCGTCGACCTGGGCGTCGGTCTCATCGGCGAGACGCGGGTCGATCTCGACCGACACGAACCCGTCGCTGCCTCCCGAAGCCTTGTGCAGGTCGGCGAACAGGTCCGCCGCGGCCTGGATGTCGGTCATCACAAGGTCCCAGTAGGCGTCGTCGACGGACGACCCCTGAGTTTTGAGCGTTGCGATGTCGTCGTCGTAGAGCGTCGAGCCGCTGATCGCCTTCTCGAAGATCGACGGGTTCGAAGTGACGCCCCGGATGCCGCGGTCGATCATCGCCTGGAGCTCGCCGCCGCGGATGTTGTCGCGGGACAACACGTCGAGCCACGGGCTTTGCCCGCACTCGGTGAAAAGGTCTTGCAGCTTGGTCACGACGACCACTCCTCGATCAGCGTGCGGGCCCGGTGCGCCACGTTCTCCGGGGTGTACCCGAACTTCGCCAACACTTCGTCGCCCGGCCCCGACTCGCCGAAGTGGTCGATGCTGACCGAGTCGTCGGCCCAGCGTTCCCACCCGAAGCTCGACGCGGCTTCGACCGCCAGGATCGGGCGGGCGTCGTCGAGCACCGAATTGCGGTAGTCGTCGGACTCGCGGGCGAACAGGTCCCAGGACGGCATGCTCACCACGCGCGCCGCGACGCCGGCAGCCGCCAGCACGTCGGCCGCACCCAGGCACACCGCGACCTCGCTGCCGGTACCGACGAGGGTGACCGCGGCGTCGGCGACGTCGCGCAGGATGTATGCGCCCCGCGCCACATCCGCGTACCGATCGGCAGTGCCGTCGAGCACCACGAGGTCCTGGCGGCTCAGCACGAGCAGCGTGGGGCCGTTGCTGTCCACCGCTATGCGCACCGCGTGCGCCGTCTCGTTGGCGTCGGCGGGACGGATGACGCGCAACCCGGGCATCGCCCGCAGCGAGGCGAGCTGCTCGATCGGCTGGTGCGTAGGCCCGTCGGGACCAAGGCCGACCGAGTCGTGGGTGAAAGCCAGGAGCACCTTTGCCTCCGACATCGCCGCCAGCCGGATCGAGGGGCGGCAGTAGTCGGAGAACACGAAGAACGTACCCACCGCCGGGAACACGCCGCCGTGCATCGCCATGCCGTTGGCGGCCGCCACCATGCCGTGCTCCCGCACGCCGTAGTGGAGGAGGCGGCCTTTGCGGTCTTCCTTGGAAATCGGGTCGAACGACTCGACATTCACGCCGGTGTTGTCGGTGAGGTCGGCGCCGCCGGCGATCAGGCCGGGGATGACATCGCACACCGCGTCGAGGCACTTCTTGAGCGCGTTCCGGGTGGCGATCTTGGTGCCGGCTTCGAACGTCGGCAGCTTGGCAGCCCAGCCGTTGAGCGGCCGGCCCTCGAGCGCCGCCATGAAGCTGTCGGTGTCGCCCTGGTAGCGCGCCACCCGCTCTTCCCACTCGCGCCGCGCCGTCGCCCCGCGGCCCTGCGTGAGGCGATAGTGCTCGACGA
The DNA here is from genome assembly GCA_035546775.1 of Acidimicrobiales bacterium. Lineage (NCBI taxonomy): Bacteria > Bacillati > Actinomycetota > Acidimicrobiia > Acidimicrobiales > Acidimicrobiales bacterium. The sequence goes on along the minus strand of DASZWD010000055.1, from coordinate 45,686 downwards.
CCTGCATCGGCGCGTAGAACGTCTCGTCGGCCGGCAGGCCGAGGATCTCCTTCGTGGCGCGGACCTCGTCCTCGCCGAGTGGGTTGCCGTGGGCGGAAGGGCTGTCGGTCTTGTGGGGGGACGGCCAGCCGATGTGGCTGCGCAGCACGAGCATGCTCGGCTTGTCCTCGACCGCCATGGCGCGGCGCAGCCCCGCCTCGAGGGCGTCGAGGTCGTTGGCGATCTCGCCGAGATACTCGACGTGCCAGCCGTAGGCCTCGAAGCGCTTCACGTTGTCGTCGGTATAGGCGAGCTCGGTGACGCCGTCGATGGTGATGTGGTTGTCGTCGTAGACGCAGATCAGGTGGCCGAGGCCCTGGTGGCCCGCCAGCGACGCGGCCTCGTGGCTGATGCCCTCCATGAGATCGCCGTCGGAGCACACGACGAACGTGTAGTGATTGCAGACCTCGGCGCCGTAGGTGGCGCGCAGCCACGACTCGGCGAGCGCCATGCCCACGCCGTTGCCGAAGCCCTGACCCAGCGGCCCAGTGGTGACCTCGACGCCCTTGGTGTGGTGCACCTCCGGGTGGCCCGGGGTCTTGCTGCCGACCTGGCGGAAGTGGCGCAGGTCGTCGAGCGTGAGGCCGTAGCCGCACAGGTACAGCAGCGAATACTGAAGGATCGATGCGTGCCCGCACGACAGGATGAAGCGGTCACGGTCGGGCCAATCGGGCGACGTCGGGTCGTGCGCCATGATCCGCGTGTAGAGGACGTGGGCCAGGGGGGCGAGCGCCATGGCCGTACCCGGGTGGCCGTTCTTGGCGGCCTGGGGTGCGTCCATCGACAACCCGCGGATGACGTTGACGCCTAGCTGTTCGATGTCCTCCGTCGGCATGCCCGCCACCCTACGCGGGCGATAGCAAGGTCAACGGCACCACGGTTTCGGGACCGTCGTCGAGGCGGCAGTGGGCCGAAACCGTGCCGTAGGCCTCCCACGTCAGCTCGGCGCGCACGAGCCGGTAGCCGAACTTGCCCGGCTCGACTTGGAGCGGCTGGACGTTGCGGGCGATCTCGCTGCCGGCCTCGTCGGTGAAGGAAACCACTAGGGCTGCCGTACCCGGTTCGTCCGCCGCGCAACTGACGAGCACGACGAGATGCGGTGTCAGGTGGACGGGCAGCGGATCGGGCGAGACGAAGGAGAACTGCACGCCACCGAGGTCGATGCGTGTCGCGGGGCCCTCGACCTGTCGAAAGTCGATGGTGTCGATGAACAACGCAGCCAGGATCTGCATAACGGTGAAGGTAGCCTTGCGCCATGGCGGCCACGGCTTCCGCGCCCACCACGCGCGAGCAGATTCTCGGAGAGGCCCGCCGCCTGTTCGCCGAGCATGGTTTCGAGGGCACGTCGCTCAACGACATCGCCGAAGCGGTCGGAATCCGCCGTTCCAGCCTGCTGCATCATTTCCCGTCGAAAGACGCCCTGTACCGCGAAGTGTTCGAGAGCTCGATCAGCGACTGGTTCATCCGGATCGACGAGGCGGTCGACGCCCCCCGCGGTGGCTTCGAACAGATGGACCGCGTCATCACCGCCGGCTTCGAGTTCTTCATGGCGAATCCCGAGTTCGTCCGCCTGTTCCGCCGTGAGGCCCTGGAGGACAAGAGCGAGATCGCCAGCGAGTTCGCGGCGGTCATGCGCCCGCAGGTCGACCTGGTGTGCGGGTTCTTCCAGCGCGAAATGGACGCCGGCCACTTCCGCCAGCTCGACCCGCTCCAGCTGATCCTCACCGGCTACGGCCTCATCGTCACGTACTTCAGCGATTTGCCGTTCCTCGAAGCTCTTACGGGCTCCGACCCGCTCGCCGAAGAAGCCGTGCAGGCCCGCCTCGACCACGTCAAGGCGTTCTTCCGGGCCGCACTGCAACCGTGAGCCCCCAGACTCCGGGGGTGCAGGTTCCGCCGCCGTGCGACCTGACCCTCGGCATGGTGTGCATCAAGAAGGACGAGCCCGGGGTGACGGTGTGGACCATGACAGCGGAGGAACGGTTCTGTAACCCCGTCGGCATGCTCCAAGGCGGGTTCCTCGCAGCGTTCGTCGATTCGGCCATGGGAGCCTCGAGCATCACGGCGGCGAAGGACCGCAAGATCTTCAGCGCCAACGCCGAGCTCAAGATCAGCTTCCTACGTCCCGTCCCGATGGACAGCTTCCTCACCTGTACGGCGACGACGATCAGCTCGGGCGCGCGGGTGAACTTCGTCGAAGCCGACGTCCACGACCAAGATGGCCGCTTGGTGGCGCGGGCGACTTCGACGTATCTCATCCGCGACCGCACGTGACGGCGCGGCAGCGCCGCACCACCGTCGTGCTCGCGGTGTTGATCGCCCTCGTCAGCGGCGGCGCCGCGGTGGCGCTCACGCGGGCGGACGGATCCGCTGGGGACGCGTCGCCGTCGCCCGCGGTCGGGGTCCTCTCGCCGCGCCGCGCGCCCGAGGCCTTTCGCGACCTGATCGCCGACACCCGTCTGGCGAGTCGCGTCGGCGCCTTCATGCGTTCGGTGTCGTCGACGTCGTGCGCCGAGGTGCGCGCCGACGATTCGCCGATCCTGGCGGTGCACGCTGACCAACTGCTGATGCCGGCGTCGTCGCTGAAGCTCACGACGGCCGCTGCGTTCCTCGCCAAGGCGGGCGGCCGCAGCCGCTTTACGACCCACGTCTGGTTCCCGCGCCAGGACGCGTCGGGCGCCGTGGCGTTCTTGGCGCTCGAAGGCAGCGGCGACCCACTGCTCGCCACCAAGAGCTACGTCGACACGCGCAGCCACCCGCCGAAGCCCTTCACCGACTTCGCCCAACTGGCGGCCAAGCTCCACGCCGCCGGGATCACGCGGGTCACGGGCGGCATCGAAGTCGTCGACAACGCCTACGACAACGAGCGCCGCGTCCCGACCTGGAGCAGCGGCTACACCACGGGCGGCGACGTCGGCCCGCTGGGCGCGTTGGCGGTGAACGACGGGTTCAGCTCGTACGCGCCCCTCGTCGCCGCGCCCGATCCAGGCATAGCAGCGGCGAACGAACTGCGCGCCGAACTCCAAGGACTTGGCATCGCCGTCGCGGGCGCCACGACGCGGGCCAGCCGTCCGGCGGCGCCTGTCGAGGAGGTCTCCGTCGAGTCGGCTACGTACGCCAACGTCGTCACGGAGATGCTGACGGAAAGCGACAACAACACCGCCGAGTTGTTGCTGAAGGAGCTGTCGCGGCGCGCCGGCGATCACCCCGCCACCCGTGCTGCGGGCGTGGCGGCGCGAGCGGCGGCGCTGCGCACGCTCGGGATCGACCCCAAGCAGGTGCAGGCGATCGACGGCTCGGGGCTCGACCGGTCCGACCGCGCGACCTGCGACGCGCTGCTCGACACCCTCACGAGCCGGCCCGGTGGGTTCGACCTCGGCACGATGCTCGCCGTCGCCGGCCAGACCGGCACGCTCGACGACCGCTTCCTCGACTCGCCGCTGAAGGGGACACTGCGGGCCAAGACCGGCACGCTCGACGGTGTCACCGCGTTGGTTGGCATCGTCGACCCGAAGGCGACGACGAAGCTGCGCTTCGCCTTCATCTCGAACGGGAACTTCACCGCCGCCGGCGGCGAGGCGCTGCAGGACCGCCTGGTCGCCGCGCTCGCCACCTATCCCGAGGCGCCGCCAGCGGACACACTGGCACCGTGAGCGACGGCGAAGAGCTGGTGGCGATCCCGCTGCCGATGTTCCCCCTCGGCACGGTGGCGTTGCCGGGGTCGGTGGTGCCGCTGCACATCTTCGAGCCCCGCTACCGCCAACTCGCCCACGACCTCCAGCGCGGCGACGGCCGCTTCGGCATCGTGCTGATCGAGCGCGGCCATGAAGTCGGCGGCGGGGAGGTGCGCACCACGTTCGGCACGCGCATGCGCATGGCCGAGGCAACCGAGTTCGACGACGGGCGCTGGGCGATCCTCGCCGTCGGGGAGGAGCGCATCCGCGTGGTCACGTGGCTGCCCGACGACCCGTATCCGCTGGCGCTGGTCGAAACGCCGCCACCCGGTCCGGCGCCGTCGGAGGAGGCCAACGCCGTGGCCGAAGCCGCCGTGCGCCAGGCGCTGGGTCTCGCCGCCCGGCTCGGCTACGAGGTACCGTCCCTCGACGACGTGCTCGTGGGCGATCCGGCGACACGGCAGTGGCAACTCGCCGGCGTGACGCCCGCCGGGCCCGTCGACCGCCAGCGCATCCTCGCCGAAGACGACGCCGAGCGGCGCGCCGACGTGATCGCCGCCCTCGCCCTCGATGCCGCGGAAATGTTCGCGTTGGAGTTGGGCCGGCGTGAGGACGGGTAACCGGTCCCGTTAGGCTCCCCGCTACTCACACGGAGGTCGCATGGCCCGGGTCCGTCCCGCCGAATTCACCGAAGAACTCAACGACGTATGGCGACTCGTCGTCGGGTACACGAAGCAGGAGACCACCGCTCCGCTGCGCGGCATCGGTCCGTTCATGCGTTCGGGCGCACTCGGCATGCTCTTCTTCGCCCTCGGCACCGGCTTCGGGACCCTCGCCGTCCTGCGTGGTCTCGAGACCGAGACCGGCTCGGCCCTTACGGGCTACTGGTCCTGGGTGCCCTACGCCGGCGCCCTCGCGTGGGTGCTAATCGTGACAGCGTTATCGGTGCGATCCGTCACGCGGACGCCGTGGAAGAAGCAAGGAGATGGCAAATGACGACTGCAGAAGCGCCACGCATCACCCGCGAGGACATCGAAACCAAGCTGCGCCAGTTGAAGGGCGACACCGAAGAGGCAGCCCAGGAACACAAGACGCAAGGGATCGTCATCGCCATCGTCGCCGGCGTGGTCGTGATCGCGTTGGCGTACTTCCTTGGCCGGCGCAGGGGCAAGAAGAGGTCCGCCTTCGTCGAGATCCGCCGCCTCTAAGTGTTCGAACCCCTCCTGCGATGGGCGCTGCGCCGCGGCCTGCGCGACGGCGTGGCCGGGGGCAGCGGCCCGTGGCTCGTGGTGTTCGCGATCGCCGGCCTATGGCAACTCGCCCGTCGTGAGCCCAAGGCCAAGGTGGCTCGCTTCAGGTTGCAACCTGGCGAGCGCTACGTGATCACCTGCAGTGACGACCGCGTCACCCGGTAGGTTCGCCTACGGCAGCCTGGTGCTGCTGGTCGACCGCAAGCACCGCCGCTACCTCGTACGGCTGGTCGAGGGCGGCTCGTTCCACAGCCATGCCGGCTACATCGCGCACGGCGACATCGTCGGCCAGCGCGATGGGTTCCTGGCGCGCTCTACGCTCGGCGCCGCGTACATCGCGGTGACTCCGACGCTGTCGGACTTCATCTTCGAGATGCCCCGCGGCGCGCAGGTGATCTATCCCAAGGACATCGGCGCGATCCTCGTGCAGGCCGACATCTATCCCGGGGCCCGCGTGCTCGAAGCGGGGGTAGGGTCCGGCGCGTTGTCGATGGCGATGTTGCGCGCCGGGGCCCACATCGTCGGCTACGAGTTGCGCGAGGACTTCGCTGCCAAGGCGCGGGCCAACGTGGCGTCGTTCCTCGGAGAGGAGGCGTCGGCGCGCTACCGCGTCGAGTTGCGCGACGTGTACGACGGCATCGACGAGCGCGATCTCGACCGCATCGTCCTCGACCTGCCTGAGCCGTGGAAGGTGGTCAAGCACGCCGAAGGTGCCCTCCGCGTGGGCGGCATCTTCTTCGCCTACGTTCCATCCACGGTGCAGGTCGCTCAGCTACGCGAGGCGCTCGACGACAGCGCGTTCGCCATGGTCCAAACGAACGAGGTGCTCCAACGTGGGTGGTACGTCAAGGGCGCGGCGGTGCGTCCCGATCACCGCATGGTCGGCCACACCGGCTTCCTGACCACGGCGCGCTTGCTCTCGGGGGACGCGTGAACCAGCTCGACCTCATCGTCATCGTGATGCTCCTGGCCGCGGCGCTTGGCGGCTGGCGCCTCGGCTTCCTCGCCCGCGTGTTCTCGTGGCTCGGCCTCGGCGTCGGCGTGTACCTCGCCAGCCAGTTGCTGGCGCCCGCGCTGCGCGCCATTTCGTCGAGCGACCCCGCGTACCGCGCCGCGGTCGCGGTGCTGATCCTCTTGGGCGGCGCCTTCGCCGGCCAGGCGGTCGGCCTCATGGCCGGACTCCGCATTCACCGCGTGCTGCCGATCGGACCGATCCGGCTCGTCGACCGCAGCGTCGGTGCCGCCCTCGGCGTCTTCGGTGTCATGTTGAGCTTCTGGCTGTTCGTGTTGCCGTGGCTGGTGGACCTCCCCGGCTGGCCGGCCCAACAGGCCCGCTCGTCGGCCATCGCCAAGCTCGTCGATCGCTACGCGCCGCCGCCGCCCGACAAAATGCAGGCGCTGCGCCGCCTGATCGGCGACCACAACTTTCCCGAGGTGTTCGACAAGCTCGGACCCGCACCCGAGACAGGTCCGCCGCCGGCCGAGACCGGCTTCGCGGCGGGGGTGCAGGAACGCATCGCGCTGTCGACGGTCAAGGTCGAAGGCGAGGCGTGTCATCGCATCCAGGAGGGCAGTGGGTGGACGGCGGCCCCCGAACTCATCGTGACCAACGCCCACGTCGTCGCCGGCGTACGCGCCCCGTCGATTCTCAAGCCCGACGGCCGCCATCTGCCCGCGACCCTCGTCTACTTCGACTCCGACCGCGACATCGCCTTGCTCAGCGTCAAGGGGTTGGGCGACACGCCGTTGCCGCTGGCGACGGGCCACGTGGGCGATCGCGGGGCGGTGTTCGGCCACCCGGGTGGGCAGGACCAGCTACGGGTGGCACCGGCGCGCGTCAGCCAGGAGGTGACGGCCCGCGGCCGTGACCTGTACGACTCGCACCGCACCGACCGTGACGTGTTCGTCCTCGCGGCCACGCTGCACCCCGGCGACTCCGGTGCCGCCTTCACCGACCTCGACGGGCGCGTCACCGGCATGGCCTTCGCCATCGCGCCGGACCAGCCCAACACCGCCTACGCCCTTACGTCGAAGGAAGTGTCCGCCGCACTCGCCGGCCCCCGGGTCGCCCAGTCGTCGGGCCAGTGCCTCTCAAACGGCTGACCGGTTACGCCAGGCGGGATTCGAGGGCGCGCTTGATCGCCGGCCACTCCTCGGGCACCGCCGAGAAGTACGCCGAGTCGCGGAAGGTGCCGTCAGCCCCCGGCATGTGACGGCGACGGACGCCCTCGAAGGTCATGCCGAGCTTGAGCATGGCAGCGCGGCTGGCGCGGTTGCGGGCGTCGGTGCGCATGGCGATGCGGGCGACCTGCCACGTCTCGAACGCGTGCGTGAACAGCAGCAGCTTGCACGCCGGGTTGACGCTGGTGCCGCGCACGGATGGCACGTACCACGTGTGACCGACCTCGCAGGCGTCGGGGGCGTCGCGATCGGCCCAGAACTCGAGGTCGTAGAACCCGGTCATGCCGAGCACGTCGAGGTCCTCGTTACGGACCGTGTAGATGAACCGCCCGGTCGCGGGCCACGAGTTGATGGTGTCGATCCACTCATCTGCGCTGCGGGCGACGAAGGTCCAGCGGTAGGCGTCGGCAGGGGAGGACGCCGCCGCTTCGGCGAGGGCGAAGGCGTCGTCGGTCGTCGCCGGCGTGAGCACGACACCATGACCGTGCAACTCGGGCGCCAAATGAACAACGGAGCCCCGTAGGGCTCCGTGCTCGAGACTCATATGGCGCTAGTGGCTAGGCGACTTCGATGAAGATGCACTCGCCGGGGCACTCTTCGGCCGACTCGACGACGGCGTCTTCCATGCCGCCCGGCACGTTCGCGAGGCCCTCGGGACCGCCCGGATCAGAGAAGACCTTGTCGCCTTCCTTCACGTAGGCGAGGCCATCGTCGAGCAGCGTGAAGACCGCCGGGGCGATCTCTTCGCAGAGCCCGTCACCGGTGCACAGATCCTGGTCGATCCAGACCTTGTAACCCATCAAACGCTCACTTGTACTTAGGCTCCTAGCCGGAGCAACGGACCACGAACGGGAGTGAATTCGCATCGTAGCGCATCCATGGCATTTCCACGGTAATTCACGAAAAAACTCAGTTTTGCTGCAACAACGCGCGTGTAGGGTCGACGAGGAATCAGGAGGTACCGATGAGCGATGATCTTGAACCCATGGATCTGCCCGCGGCACGCGAGCAGATCGTGGCGCTGGAAGAAGAGGTCGTTGCCCTCCGCCGTCGTCTGCAGGACGCGCCCAAGCGCGTGCGCACGCTCGAGGAGAAATTGCTCGAGACCAAGGGGCAACTGACACAAGCGGTGAGCCACAACGAAAAGCTCACCTACACACTGCGTGAGGCGCGCGAGCACATCTCGGCGCTGCGTGAGGAGGTCGACAAGCTCACGCAACCGCCCGCGGCGTACGGCACATACCTCGGAGCGAACAACGACGACACCGTCGACGTCTACTCAGCCGGGCGCAAGATGCGCGTCGCGCTGCATCCCGAGATCGACGTGAACGACCTGAAGAAGGGCCAAGAGGTCGTCCTCAACGAGTCGCTCAACGTCGTGATGGCGCGCGGACCCGAGATCGCCGGCGAGGTTGTGACGCTCAAGGACATGGTCGACGAGCGCCGGGCGATGATCGTGGGCCGCGGCGACGAGGAACGCGTCGTAGAACTCGTCGACGGCCTCGTCGGTACCAAACTCCGCTCAGGCGACACCGTGCTGCTCGACAGCCGCACGGGCCTCGTGCTGGAGAAGCTCGAGCGCCCCGAAGTCGAAGACCTCGTGCTCGAGGAAGTGCCCGACATCTCCTACGACGACGTCGGCGGTCTCGACACGCAGATCGAGGCGATCACCGACGCCGTCGAGCTCCCGTTCCTGCACAAGGAACTGTTCGTCGAGCACAAGCTCCCGGCGCCCAAGGGCATCCTGCTCTACGGCCCTCCCGGTTGTGGCAAGACGCTCATCGCCAAGGCGGTAGCCAACTCCCTCGCCAAGAAGGTGGCGGCCAAGGCCGGCGACGGCACGAAGGGCACGGCGTACTTCCTCAACATCAAGGGCCCCGAGCTGCTGAACAAGTACGTCGGCGAGACCGAGCGCAAGATCCGCCTCGTGTTCCAGCGCGCCCGGGAGAAGAGCGAAGAGGGCATGCCCGTCATCGTTTTCTTCGACGAAATGGACTCGCTGTTCCGGGCCCGCGGCACCGGCATCAGCTCCGACATGGAGTCGACGATCGTGCCGCAGCTGCTGGCCGAGATCGACGGCGTCGAGACGCTCAAGAACGTGATCGTGATCGGTGCGTCGAACCGTGAAGACCTCATCGACCCGGCCATCCTGCGCCCGGGCCGTCTCGACGTGAAGATCAAGATCGAGCGCCCGGACGAGGCGAGCGCGGCGCAGATTTACTCGCGCTACCTCACGTCCGATCTGCCCATCGACGAAGACGAGGTGAAGAACCTCGGCGGCGGCGATCGCGACAAGTGCGTCGCCGCGATGATCGAGCAGACCGTCGAGATGATGTACCGCACCGACGACGAGAACCGCTTCCTCGAGGTCACCTACCAAAACGGTGACAAGGAGATCATGTACTTCAAGGACTTCTCGTCCGGCGCCATGATCGAGAACATCGTCCGGCGCGCCAAGAAGCTCGCCATCAAGCGCGTGATCGCCGGCGAAGGCCGCGGCATCCGCGTCGACGACCTCATCCAGTCGGTGAAGCAGGAGTACAAGGAACACGAAGACCTGCCCAACACCACCAACCCCGACGACTGGTTGAAGATCTCGGGCAAGAAGGGCGAGCGGATCGTCTACGTGCGCACCCTCATCACCAAGGACGACGGCAACAAGAGCGCCGAAGGCGGCCGCGCCATCGAACGCGTCGCCACGGGTCAGTACCTGTAGCCCAACGTCTTTCGGAGTGGTGCTAAGCCGCGTAGTGCCGGGGTGATTTCTTTGGCGCGGGATTGCCACTTGTCGTCGCTGGGCGCGCTCAGGGTTACGGCACTCGGCGTGAGTTCGCGGGCGGCTTTTGTTACGGCCGGGCTCGGGTCGAGATAACAGAAGGTCAGGAGGTCCTCGACCATGCGCGGGGCGTCGGCGATGAAGTCCTCGTACTTGATGCGGCACCACCGGCTCCCGGCGATGTTGGCAAGGTCGTCGACCGCGGCCTGGTTGCCGACGCGCCACTGCCAGGCGAACTGCTCGGCGGGGGAGTCGTCGAGGTGGCCGAGCCAACCGGGCGCCATGAGGAAGTGCCACTCGTGGCCGTGCTTGCGCGGCCACTCACGCACGGCAAGGCCTCGCTCTCGGCCCTCGAGCATCGACGCGATGCTCGGCGGCGCGTCACGCGTCAGGTGGATGAACAGCGCGTCGGGAAACAGCTTGTCGAGCGCCGCGACCCGCAGCACGTTCGGGGGCGTCTTCTCGACGAGGCGGTAACGCACGCGCCCGCGCCGCTCGAACCAGCCCTTGCGCATCACGCCCTCGTGCAGTGACCACTCGGCGCGGCGCCGCGCGTCGGCGTCGAGCGCCTCGGGATCGAAGGCGTCGCCGCGCGGGCCGCTGCCGACCGCGGGATCGACCGCGGCCCAGGGGGCGTAGGCCTCGTTGTCCCACGCCCGCACTCCCGGGTGGGCCCGCAGCACGTCGAAGAGCAGCGTGGAGCCCGACCGCGGCATCGCGATGATGAACACCGGCCGGTCGAGTATGCGGTTCACGCCGAGAGAATCTGGCGCACCAGCGCGTCGATGTCGACTTCGCGTGTGCCGTCGACGCGGATGACCGGCCAGCCGCCGCCGATCGGCGTGCCGCGCGTGACGAAGTCGGCGCGCGCGAGACGCTGGTGGTCGAAGTGGACCGGATGCCGGGTCCCGGCACGAGCGCGGTAGCGCGCCATGGCTTCGTCGACCGGCACATCGACGAAGATCTCCACGACCCGGCTCGGCAGGTCGCCCAGCTGCACGCGCGCGAGCTCGGGGATCCAGGTGCTTTCGAGCACGCCGCTGACGTTGGCCCGCGCCAGCGCCAGCAACACCGCCATGGTCGCCGCCCCGAGGCGCTTCGAGTCATCGAGGGTGTCGGCGCCGAGCACGTCGCCTAGCGCCTCCTTGATGACGTCCTTCTCCAGGAGCGGAAGGTCCAGCGCCCGGGCCAGCGGCGGCGCGATGGTCGATTTGCCCGAACCGGGTGCACCGGACACAACTACGAACAACTCCCGCATCGCCGTTACGCACCCTAGGTGGTGCCATAACGGGCCGTACCGGGTTACCGTGAGGTCGTGGCAGTGCCCAAGGTGTGCGGCATCGAGACGGAGTACGGGATCGCCCTGCGCGGCGGCGATCCCAATCCGATCGCGGCGTCGTCGATCTTGATCAACGCCTACGTGCAGCATCTCCACCGCCAGGTCGGTTGGGACTTCGAAGACGAGTCGCCCGGCCGCGACGCCCGCGGCTCGTCGCGCGTCGACGCGCGGCCCCCCGAAGTCGAGACGCACCTCGTCAACGCGGTGCTCACCAACGGGGCGCGCTACTACGTCGACCACGCGCATCCGGAGTACTCGTCGCCTGAGTGCCGCGACGCGCTGAGCGCGCTGCGGTACGACCGCGCCGGCGAGGTGATCCTGCAACGGTCGATGGAGTACGCGTCGAGCCTGTTGCAGGGCGACGCCCACGTCGCCGTGTACAAGAACAATTCCGACGGCAAGGGCAACAGCTACGGCTGCCACGAGAACTACCTCATGGACCGCGCCATTCCCTTCGCCACCATCGTGCGCCGCATCATCCCGTTCTTCGTCACCCGCCAGCTGTTCACGGGTTCGGGCAAGATCGGCAGCGAGGCGCCCGGAGGCGACGCCGCCGCATTCCAGATCACCCAGCGCGCCGACTTCTTCGAAGAGGAAGTTGGGCTGGAGACCACGCTCAAGCGTCCGATCGTCAACACCCGCGACGAGCCGCACGCCGACTCGCAGAAGTTCCGCCGCCTCCACGTGATTTGCGGCGACGCCAACCTCGCCGAAGTTGCCACCTTCCTCAAGCTCGGGTCGACGGCAATCGTGCTCGCCCTCATCGAAGACGACGTTCGAGGAGGTGGCCGCGACATCGACCTCGCGGCGCCGGTCGCCGCCATGCGCCACGTGTCGTCGGACCTGTCGCTGCGTAACGCGTTGCCCCTCGACGACGGCACCACGATGACCGCGCTGGACATCCAGTGGGAGTACCTCGGCCTCGCCAAGAAGTGGGCCGACGAGCACGGCTTCGACGCCATCGGTGGCGACGCCGTCGGCCAGGCGGTGCTCGAGCGTTGGGAGCTCGTGCTCGCCGGTCTCGAGACGGACCCCTTTACGCTTTCGAAGCAGCTCGACTGGGTAGCCAAACTCGAGCTGATCGACGCCTACCGTGAACGGAACGACATGCAGTGGAGCAACGCCCGCCTGCGAGCCATGGACATCCAGTACCACGACCTGCGCCCCGCGACGTCGCTGTTCCACCGGCTGAAGATGGAAACGCTGATCCCGGAAGACGAGGTGCTCGCCGCCGTGACGGAGCCGCCGCATGACACGCGGGCCTACTTCCGCGGCAAGTGCCTCCAGAAGTGGGGCAGTTCGGTGGCGGCGGCGAACTGGGACTCGATCGTGTTCGACCTCGGCGCCGAGCCCCTGCGCCGGGTCCCGATGATGGAACCTTTGCGGGGAACAGCTGCGATCGTGGATACGTTGTTGGAATCATGCGCGACACCAGCCGAGCTTGTGGCAAAACTGGGCGCCTAGGAGACTTCTGACGATGGCTGAACGAGAACTCAAGAAAAAGCAGGCGCCGGCCAAAGGCGACGAGGAAATCGTCGACGAAGCGCCGGCCACAACCGAGCGGGGCGAGAAGCTCAAGGCCGATATTGACGACCTGCTCGACGAGATCGACGAAGTATTGGAGGAGAACTCCGAGGACTTCGTCCGCTCGTACGTGCAAAAGGGTGGCCAGTAGGCAATAGCCTGCGCGCCCAATGACACTTCCACTGTTCAGCCCGGCCGACTCGCCGGGCCCCGACTTCGCTCGTTTGCTGGATCGTCTCGGTCTGGCGCCGCGCGTCCCGGAGAGCGGCGGGCTCGACAAGATCACGCACGGCACGACGATCGTCGCCCTTCGCTACGAGGACGGCGTGCTCATGGCGGGCGACCGCCGCGCCACGGCCGGCAGCGACATCGCCCACCGCAACATGGACAAGGTGTTCCCGGCTGACCGCTTCTCCGGGATCGCCATTGCCGGCGCGGCGGGAATCGCCGTCGAGATGGTGCGCCTGTTCCAGACGCAGCTCGAGCACTACGAGAAGCTGTCGGGCAACACGCTGTCGCTCGAGGGCAAGGCCAACCAGCTGGCCCAGATGATCCGGGGCAACATGGGCATGGCCATGCAGGGCCTCGCCGTCGTTCCGCTCTTCGCCGGCTACGACACGCGCCGCACCGTCGGGCGCATCTTCACCTACGACGTGACCGGTGGTCGCTACGAGGAATCCGACTTCCACGCCACCGGCTCCGGTGGGCGCGACGCCCGCACCACCATCAAGCTCGGCTGGCGCCCCGGCATGAACCGCGACGAGGCGATCGAACTGGCGGTCCAGGGTCTGTACGAGGCCGCCGACGAGGACTCCGCCACGGGCGGCCCCGACGTCGTGCGCGGCATCTATCCGCTCGTGGCCACGATCACCGAGTCCGGATTCACCTACGTCGACACCAACGAGGTCGCCGAGCGCTTCAGCGCACTGGTCGCCCGCCTCAGCGAAAGCGCGGGGGGTAGCGGCCGATGAGCATGCCGTTCTACGTCGCGCCCGAGCAGTTCATGAAGGACAAGGCGGACTACGCCCGCAAGGGCATTGCCCGCGGGCGCGCCGCGGTCGCCGCCGTGTTCGAGGGCGGCATTCTCCTCTGCGCCGAGAACCCGTCGACGAACCTGCACAAGATCTCCGAGATCTACGACCGCATCGCCTTCGCCGGCGTCGGCCGCTACAACGAGTACGACCAGTTGCGCCAGGCCGGTGTGCAGCACGCCGACGTCAAGGGCTACACCTACAGCCGCGAGGACGTCGATGCCCGGGCGCTGGCCAACTTGTACGCCCAGCAGCTCGGTCTCGTGTTCACCCACGAGATGAAGCCCTTCGAGATCGAGATCCTCGTCGCCGAAGTCGGCAACACTCCCGCAGACGATCAGCTGTTCCACATCCTCTACGACGGCACCGTGACCGACGAAGACGGCTTCGCCGTGCTCGGCGGCGACTCCGACGCGATCACCGAACGGCTCAAGGAGTCCTTCACCGAGGGAGCACCGCTAGCCGCCGCGTTGCAGAGCCTCGTGAAGGCGCTCGCCGGGCCCGATCGCACCCTCAACGCCGAAGACCTCGAGATCGCCGTACTCGACCGCGAAGCTCCCCGCCGGGCGTTTCGTCGCATCGAAGACGGCGAAGCCACATCCCTGCTCTCATGACTCTGTACCGTTCCAGGTAATGGAGCGGCGGATATTCGGTCTCGAGAACGAGTACGGCGTCACGTGCACCTTGCGTGGTCAGCGCCGGCTCAGCCCTGACGAAGTCGCTCGCTACCTGTTCCGGCGCGTCGTGTCGTGGGGGCGTTCCTCGAACGTGTTCCTCGAGAACGGCGCCCGCCTGTATCTCGACGTCGGCAGTCACCCCGAATACGCCACGCCGGAGTGCGACACCGTGGGTGATCTCGTCATCCACGACAAGGCGGGAGAGCGCACGCTCGAGGGTCTCGTGATCGAAGCCGAGCAGCGGCTGCGCCAGGAGGGCATCCGCGGCGTCGTGTACCTGTTCAAGAACAACACGGACTCCGCGGGCAACTCGTACGGCTGCCACGAGAACTACCTGACGTCGCGACGCGACGACTTCGGTCACTTCTCCGAAGTCCTGATCCCGTTCTTCGTCACCCGCCAGATCTACGCCGGCGCCGGCAAGGTCCTCCAGACGTCGCGGGGCGCCGTGTTCTGCCTCGCCCAGCGCGCCGAACACATCTGGGAAGGCGTGTCGTCGGCCACCACGCGCAGCCGCCCGATCATCAACACGCGCGACGAGCCGCACGCCGACGCCGAGAAGTACCGCCGCCTCCACGTGATCGTGGGCGATTCCAACATGAGCGAGTACACGACGTTCCTCAAGATCGGCGCCACGTCAATCCTGCTGCGCATGCTCGAGGACCCCAAGGTCGTGCTGCGCGACATGACCCTCGAGAATCCGATCCGCGCCATTCGAGAGATCAGCCACGACATCACCTGCACCCGGCGCGTCAAGCTGGCCAACGGCCGCGAGGCATCGGCGCTCGACATCCAGTTCGAGTACCTCACCCGCGCCGAGCGCTACGCCAAGACGCATGAGTTGCACCCGCACGAGACCCAGGCGATGAAGATGTGGAAGCACTGCCTCGAAGGCCTCGAGAAGGATCCGTTCTCCCTCGACCGCGAGTGCGACTGGGTGATCAAGCACAACCTCGTCGAGAAGTACCGCGCCAAGTACGACATACCCCTTGGCCACCCGCGCGTCGCCCTGCTCGACCTGCAGTACCACGACGTCAGCCGCACGCGCGGTGTGTTCTACAAACTGCAGAACGCCAACGCCGTAGAGCGCATGGTCGAAGACGCCGACATCGAAAACGCCCGCGAGAACCCGCCGCAGACGACGCGGGCCAAGCTTCGTGGCGATTTCATTCGCAAGGCCAAGGAACGCCGCCGCGATTACACCGTCGACTGGGTGCATCTGAAGGTGAACGATCAGGCGCAGCGCACCGTGCTGTGCAAGGACCCGTTCAAGTCGAAGGACGATCGCGTCGATCGCCTCATTGCCTCGTTGTAGCCGATGCCGTCGTACAAGACCGGCACCGTCACGGAAATTCTCAGTGCCCGGCGCGGCCTGCAACGCGTCGAAGTCGACGGCGAGCCGTCCTACGTCCTGACGCAACTCGTAGGTGAGGTAGCCGTCGGCGACAAGGTGGTGGTCAACACCACCGCCGTCGAACTCGGCCTTGGCACCGGCGGCTGGCACTTCGTGCACTGGAATCTGGCGCGCGGCTCGGTGGCCACCGAATCCGGCGGCCACGTCATCAAGCTGCGCTACACGAGCCTGCAGGCCGACACTGGAGTCGCGGAGGAACGCGACGACGCACCGCCGACGCTCGAGGGCACCCCGGTCGTCGCGCTGGCACTGCACAGCCAGTTGGCGTGCGCCGCCGCGGCGATCAAGGCGTACGACGAGCGGCTGCGAGTCGTCTACGTGATGACCGACGCGGCAGCGTTGCCGCTGGCGCTGTCGGATCTCGTCGCCGACCTCGTGTACGAAGGCGTCGTCGACGCTACGGTGACCGCCGGCCACGCGTTCGGCGGCGATCTCGAAGCGGTCAACGTGCGTTCGGGGCTGGCCGTCGCGAAGCACAGCCTGCGGGCCGACGTCATCCTCGCCGGCATGGGTCCGGGCTCCGTTGGGACGGGCACGGTGCTCGGCTACTCGGGCATCGAGGTCGGGGGCATCATCGACGCCACGAACGATCTGGGGGGTCGCGCCGTTGCCGCCTTGCGCGTGTCCGACGCCGATCCTCGCCCGCGCCATCAGTTCGTGAGCGACCACAGCATCGTCGCGCTAACGACCGCGACGCATTCGCCCGTGTTCGTGGCCGTCCCGTCGGGCACCGAAGGCCTCCCGGACCTGGGGCCGCACGCGTTCGTCGCCGACGTCGACGAGCCCGACGCCGTGACCTTTCTGCACCGCCGCGGCATCACGCCCACCACCATGGGCCGCACGCCCGGCGACGACCCGCGGGCGTTCGAGTTCGCTGCGGCCGCGGGCGCGTACGCCGCGGCGCTAGTTGACAGATAGCGTGCGCCGCCGTGTCCGACGGATCCAATACCCGCCGCCAGATCATCGAATGGGCCGTCGTCATCATCGCGGCGTTCCTCGCGGCGACGCTGCTGCGCGCGACGGTCGTGCAAGCGTTCAGCATCCCGTCGGTGTCGATGGAGCGGACACTGCTCGTCGGTGACCGCGTGCTGGTCAACAAGCGCAACAGGTCGGCGCACGTCGGCGACATCGTCGTCTTCAAGCGCCCTCCGGGTGAAGAAGCCGCCGCCATAAAGGACCTCATCAAGCGCGTCATCGCCACGGAGGGTCAGACGGTCTCCGCCCGCGACGGCCAGCTCTTGGTCAACGGCGTCGCCATCAAGGAGCCGTACCTCGTCCCAGGCACCCAGACGATCATGGACGGGCAGGTGACGATCCCGAAGGGCGACGTATGGGTCATGGGCGACAACCGCAGCAACTCCCGCGACAGCCGGTACTTCGGCCCGATCAAAAAGTCCTCGATCATCGGCCACGCCTACTTCCGCGTCTGGCCCCCCAGCCGCTGGGGCGGCCTTTAACCAAACTTGTGTTCTGTGGCACCCGAAACGGGTGCCACAGAACACAAGTTTGCGAGCAGTTAGCGGAGTTGGTCGGCTAGGGCTTCCATGAGGCGGTCGACGTGGTCGCTGTAGACGGCGTCGATGCCGTAGGCGAAGGTGCGGGCGAGGGCGCGGGGTTGCTGAGCGTCCCAAGCGAACGCCAGACGTTCGAAGCGATGGAGCAGGGTGACGAGCCCGGCGTTCCAGTCGGTCCAGTGCATGTTCAGCGCGTCGATGCCGACCTTCTGCAGCGTGGCGGCGCGGCGCTCCGGGCCTTCGGAGATCTTGCGCAGCCGAGTGGAGTCGACGAGACGCACCGCGGCGCTGTGTTCACGCCAGCGGGCGACGACCTCCCAGTCCGGGTGGCACAGCCACAACCGCCCCGTCGCCCCGAACCCGTCGGCTACTTCGACGGTGCGGGCGAAGGCGGCGACGTCCTTCACGTCGAGGGACAATTCGAAGTCGGTGCCGCACGTTTCGTACAACTCGGTGAGCGTCGGGATGTGGGCCGGCAGGTCGGCGCGAACGACATCGCGCACCGAGCGGCGGCGCAATCCGCCGCGGACTACTCCGTCATGATCGAGGACGACCTCACCGTCCGCGGTCACCCACACGTCGCTCTCCAAGCCCGTCGCACCCAGTTTTCGTGCGAGTTTGAAGGCTTCCAGCGTGTTTTCGGGCGCGTGGGCGCGCGCACCGCGGTGGGCGAAGGCTATGGGCGGGCGCTGTAACGAATCCACGTGCGCCATCGTTGACTAGTCACTTCGGGTGAGTCCAAAACCCCACAGATGAGGCATAGCCAGAAATCGGGCATTCGGCACAGGATTGTCTCAACAATCACGCAACAACAACCCGCAAGGAGACGCACGATGGATGGACGCAATACCGAGCCGCTGGTGGCGCTCGTGCGAGCCAGCTGTCCTTCGTGCGGCGACGTCGAACTGCCGGGCACTGCGCTCCACGCCCGTCGCTGCTCGACCACTGGTGAGGGTTCTTACAGCTTCGGTTGCCCCGAGTGCGGCACCGTCGTCGTCAAGCCGGCCGACCAACGACTGCTCGACCTGCTCGTCGCCAGTGGCATCAGCCTCACCGACTGGAGCTTGCCCAGCGAACTCGCCGAAGAGCACGCCGGCGATCCGATCAGCTATGACGACATTCTCGCCTTCCACGATCTGCTCGGCACCGACGACTGGTTCGCCGCCGTCGAAGAGCTCGTCGCCCGCGACGAGCGTGGCCACGCCGCCTAATTCGGCGGCGTGATCATCTGGCCGCACTAGCAGCGGCGTAGATTCCTACTGTGGGAAACATCGGAGGACCCGAGATCATCGTGGTGCTCATCGTCGCGCTCTTGGTGCTCGGTCCGAACCGACTGCCCGAGGCGGCCCGGTCGATGGGCAAGGCGATGGCGGAGTTCCGCAAGGTCACCGGCGGCTTGCAGGCCGAGATGCGCGACGCCATGTCGCAGCTCGAAAACGAGGTCAACCAGACCGAACCGCCGGGGCCACCGGCGATCCCCAGCCCGACGCCGCCGACGGCACCGCCTCCCGCGCTGCCACCGGAACCACCGGCGTCCTCATCCGGCGAAGAGATCGCGTAACCGCGCGTGGCCGACGAGGCGGCCACCGCCGCCGACCAGACCGACTTCGCCGCCATGACGCTGGTGGAGCACCTCACGGAGCTGCGCCAGCGGCTGTTCATTTCCGTGATCGCTATCGGTGTCGGCGCCGTCGTGGCGTTCCTGCTCTATTACCGGATTCTGCACTTCCTCGTGCATCCGTACTGCGCCGTGCGCCACGGCAACTGCAAGCTGTTCATCACGTCGCCGCTCGAAGGCATCGCGGTCCGGCTCAAGATTGCCGGGTACGGCGGACTGATGATCGCCAGCCCCGTCGTGCTGTGGGAGATCTGGCGCTTCATCACGCCCGGGTTGCACAAGAAGGAGAAGCGTTACGCCGTCCCATTCATCGCGGCGTCGACGGGGCTGTTCTTCTTCGGCGTCCTCATCGGCTACCTGACCTTCGCCAAGGCGCTGCAGTTCCTGATCCAGATCGGTGGGTCGGGTCTCCAGGAGATCTTCAGCCCGAAGGAGTACGTCTCGTTCTTCCTGAAGGTGATGTTGGCGTTCGGCCTCGCGTTCGAGTTTCCCGTCCTCCTCGTGTTCCTCGAACTCGTCGGGGCCGTCACCAGCAAGAAGCTGAGCTCCTGGCGGCGGCCGGCGATCGTGATCATCTTCGTGGCCGCGGCGGTGATCACGCCGAGCCAGGACCCGTACTCGCTGTTCGGCATGGCGATCCCGATGTGCCTCTTCTACGAGCTGTCGATCCTGATCGGGCGTCTGCTGAAGCGATGACCGCGGCGAGCGTGCGCCACCAGTTCGAGGCGGGGCTGGCGTTCGCGCTCGACGCCTTCCAGTCCGACGCCATGAACGCCATCGACCAGGGCCACTCCGTCCTCGTCGCCGCGCCCACGGGATCGGGCAAGACGGTGGTGGCCGAGTACGCCATCGAGTGCGCGCTCGCCGAGGGCGCGCGCGCGTTCTACACGACGCCGCTCAAAGCGCTGTCGAACCAGAAGTTCAACGACCTCGTGGCCCGCCACGGTTCTGCTCGCGTCGGCCTGCTCACCGGCGACACCGTCGTGCGGCCCGACGCCGACGTGATCGTCATGACGACCGAAGTGCTGCGCAACATGATCTACGCCCGCTCGAGCAACCTCGACAGCCTGCGCTGGGTTGTGCTCGACGAAGTCCATTACCTCCAGAATCCGTACCGGGGCGCAGTGTGGGAGGAGGTGATCATCCACCTGCCGACGTCGGTCGACCTCGTGTGCCTGTCGGCGACGGTGAGCAACGCCGAGGACGTCGCCGACTGGATCGGCACCGTGCGCGGCGCCACCGACGCCATCATCGACGAGACCCGGCCCGTCCAACTCGAGCACCTGTACCTGGCGGGAGAGCGTGATTCCGAACGCATGCACCTCGTGCCGACCTTCGTCGACGGATTGCCCAACCGCTTCGCCGCCCGTCTCGACAGCCGCACCGACCGCAACGAGCGCAGCGGGCGGCGGCGCAAGGTCTACACGCCGCGGCGTGTCGAGGTGGCCCACGTGCTCGACGATCACGAGATGCTGCCCGCGGTCTACTTCATCTTCAGTCGCAAGGGTTGCGACGAGGCGGTGCGCCAATGCGTGAACGCCGGGCTGCGGCTGACGTCGCCGACCGAACGCGATCAGATCCGCGCCGTCGCCGATCAGCACCTCGCCGGTCTTTCCGACGCCGACCTCGACGCCCTCGGCTACGACGCCTGGCTCGCCGGGTTGGAAATGGGCGTGGCGTCGCACCACGCCGGACTCGTGCCGCCGATGAAGGAGGCCGTGGAAGCGCTCTTTGCCGCCGCGTTGGTGAAGCTGGTGTTCGCTACCGAGACGTTGTCGCTCGGCATCAACATGCCGGCTCGCTCGGTGGTCATCGAGAAGCTGACGAAGTTCACCGGCGACCGTCACGAAATGCTCACGGCGGGGGAGTACACGCAATTCACCGGGCGCGCCGGGCGTCGCGGGCTCGACGACGTGGGTTACGCCGTCGTGTTGTGGTCGCCGTTCGTGTCGTTCGAACAGGTGGCGGCCCTGGCGTCGCGGCGCACGTACGCGCTGCGATCGTCGTTTCGCCCGACGTACAACATGGCGGCCAATCTCGTCCGGCGCTACGCCCCCGACGAAGCGCGCCATCTGCTCAACCTGAGCTTTGCGCAGTACCGGGCCGACCGCGTCGTGGTGCAGCAGGAGGCCGCCATCGAGCGGCTCGTGCACGACATCGCCCGCGCCCGGGCGCAGGCCGAGTGCGAGCGCGGCGACGTCCGCGAGTACCGACTGCTCGTCGCCGAGGCCGACGCGGCTCGCCGCGACGCGCCCTCCGACGCCCGCCTCGTCGTCGACGCCATGAACCGGCTCCGGCCCGGGGACATCGTGATCGTGCCGAGCCATCGCACCAAGGGACGCGTCGCCGTGCTCGGCCCGCCCCGCGGCAAGGGACTCAGCGGGCTGCACCTGCCCGTCGTCACCGACGACGGGCGGCGGCTGCAGCTGCGGGTGAAGGACTTTCCCGTCCCGCCGCGGCGCGCCGGGCACATCAAGCTGCCCACGCCGTTCGATCCCACGGCGGCGCGGTTCCTGCGTGCCGCTGGAGACCTCGTGCGCCAGGCGGAGGTCGTCGAGCCCGACGACGTGAAGACGTACACCCCGAAGTGGCAAGGGGGTCGATCGCGCGCCCGCGGCCGGACGCCCGCAGAACGGCTGGCGACGATGCACCCGGTGGCCGCGTGTCCCGACGCCGCGCAGCACCTGCGGGCGCTCGGGCGGGTCGACCGGCTCGAACGCAGCCTCGCCGCCGAGCGCCGCCAGCGGCGCAACGACGAGGCGTCGCTGGGCCGCCAGCTCGATCGCGTGCTGACCGTGCTCGCCGAACTCGGCTTCGTCGACGGATGGGCCCTGACCGCCGCCGGCGAGCGCCTCGCCCGGCTGTATCACGAGTGCGACCTGCTGATCGCCGACTGCGTCACGGCCGGCATCCTCGACGGCCTCGGGCCCGCCGAGCTCGCCGGTCTCGTCTCGGTGTTCACCTTCGAGGCGCGCGGCACCGACGTCGCCCTCCTGCCCGTCCCGGCCGGGCTCAACGCCCGCATCACCGAGATCGAGTCGCACCTGGCGCGGCTCGTCGGGCTGGAGAAGCGGGCGCACCTGCCGATCACCCGCGACGTCGACGAAGGCTTCGTCGGCGTCGCCTACGCCTGGGCCATGGGCGAACCGCTGCACGAGTTGCTGGGTGACGGGATCACCGGCGGCGACTTCGTGCGCAACATCAAGCAGCTCGTCGACCTGCTGCGCCAGATCGCACTCGTCGCCACCGACGCGACGACCGCCAAGACGGCGAACCAGGCAGCCGATGCGATCTTCCGCGGCGTCGTCGTCGCCTCGTCGGTCGTAGGTGCCGATGACGATTAAGCCGGGGCAGGCGTGGGGCGAACCGGCGACGGAAGGCGAGGGCGCCGTCGTCGTGCACACCGACCGTGAGCTGTCGCGTGCCGTCGAGGAGGCCCGGCGCAGCCACACCGATCCGCCGACCTTCCGCCTCCAAGGCGGGGATCTGTTCCGCACGCTCGGTGGCGCGGCCGGGATGGCGTTCCCGCTCGACGTGGGGGAGGTCCTGCTCGACGGTCGCGTGCACTTCTTCGTCGCTCACCTGCTGATCCAGCCGAACGGGTGGCGCCATTTCGTCGTCGCCATGAACGCGCCGTGGATGGGGGAGTGGAACTTCGGGCCGAAGGCACACCCCAACGACGGCGTGCTCGACGTCTACGAGGCCAAGCTCAACCGCTTCGAGTGGCGCCAGGTCAAGGCGCGCCTGCGCACCGGTTCGCACCTGCCGCACCCGCGCATCGAGGGCCACCGCACGAAGGCCATGACCTTCGAGTTCCCGCGCCCCGCCGAAGTGAAACTCGACGGCGAACCCGCCGGTGTGGCGAAGCACGTCGCCATCCGGGTCGTCCCCGACGCGCTGCGGGTCATAGCGTGAACGCGATGGACGCGTGGATTCTCGACGAGTCGCCGGGCAGCTACCGCCGCGGGGAGATCGACCTGCCGCCGCTGGCGCGCGACGAGGTGCGCGTGCGCGTCGTCGCCTCCGCCCTCAACCACATGGACATCTGGGTGACCAAGGGCATGCCGAAGCCACACACGCCCCACGTACCGGGCGCAGATGGCGCGGGCGTGGTCGATGCGATCGGCGACGAGGTGCGCAACGTCGCGGTCGGCGACGAGGTGGTGATCAACCCCGCCGTTTCGTGCAGGAAGTGCGACTACTGCCTGGCGGGGGAGAGCCCCCTGTGCAAGCAGTTCGGCATCCTCGGCGAGCACCGCTGGGGCACGCACGCCGAGTATGTGATCGTGCCGGCGGCCAACGTCGTGGCCAAGCCGGCGTCGCTTGACTGGCCCGCCGCGGCGGCGTTCGGGTTGTGCTGGCTCACGGCGTGGCGCATGCTGCGCCGCGCCCGGCTCACCGCCGGCGAGACGATGCTCGTCGTCGGCGTCGGCGGCGGGGTGAGCACCGCCGGCTTAGTCCTCGGCGTCGCCAGCGGCGCCACCGTCTACGCCACGTCGCGCGACGAAGCCAAGCGGACGCGGGCCGTCGAGATGGGCGCCGCGGCCGCGTTCGACTCGAACGCGCCGTGGCCCGTGCAGGCCGACGTCGTGTTCGAGAACGTCGGCGCCGCCACGTGGAACAACTCGATCCGGGCCCTCAAGCCCGGCGGGCGCCTCGTGACGTGCGGCGGCACCGCCGGCAGCACCGTCGAGATCTCCCTGCCGCGCCTGTTTTTCAAGCAGCACGAGATCATCGGCTCGACCATGGGCTCCTATGCCGAATTCGACGCCGTGATGCACCTCGTGGCCGCCGGGGTGCCCGTGCCCATCGACGAGGTCTTCGACGGCCTCGACGCCTACCCAGCGGCTCTCGAGCGACTTGCAACGGGGTCGCAGTCCGGAAAAATTGTGATCCGCCACAAGTGACCCCGGCGGTCGTACTCTGCGGAGTCCCATGACGAGGTACGCCGTAGAGACCTTCACGCCCGATGAGGCGGTGATCCTGCGGCGCTACTTCACGAACCTCGATCAGCCGGTGTTTGCCTTGACGAACCTGCCGGAAGTGGTCAAAGGCGCCTTATTCGCCCGCTACAGCCGATCGGCGAAGAGCCTGCGCCGCTTGTTCCTCGACGAGTTCGTCGGCGAGCTCGACATGACCGGCGACCTCACCGTTGACGCCACCATGGGCCTCAACCGCGCCGAAGAGCTGTACCGCAAGGTGTTCTTCGAGTACGGCGACGACTCGGTCGCCCAGCTCGGGGGCGTCCACCTCGCCTGCGAGCAGTCGTCGAACCTGCTGACCAAGGTGCTCGAGTGGGGCCGGCTGATGGCCTACCTCGAGCAGTCCACCCGCTACATCGCCTACGACACCCGGCTCGGCAACGGTCGCTACCGCTACTACCGCGACCCGGCGATCCTGAAGTCGGCGCACGGCACCCGCTACGTGGGCGACATGGACCGCATGTTCGACACCTACGCCGAACTCGTGCCGGCGATGCAGCAGCACTATCGCAAGGTGCACCCGCAGCAGCCGGGCGACTCGGACTTCGTGTGGAACCAGGCGGTCAAGGCCAAGGCGTTCGACGCCATCCGCGGGCTGCTGCCCGCCGCGTCGCTGTCCAACGTCGGCATCTACGGCACGGGCCAGGCCTATGAGCAGCTGCTGATCCGCATGAACGCCCACCCGCTGCCCGAGGCGCGTGAGTACGCCCAGATGATGCTCACCGAACTGCGCAAGGTGATCCCGTCGTTTCTCACCCGCGTCGACCTCGAAGACCGCGGCCAGCGGTGGTCGCACTACCTCGAAGACAACCGCGACGCCATGGAGTCCGTCGCCCGGGAACTCTTCGCCGGCAGCGATCCGCCGGCGACCGACGAAGTGACGCTCGTGCGCTGGGATCCCGACGCCGAGGACCGCATGATCACCGCGATGCTGTATCCGTACAGCAACCAACCCGAGACGGCCATCGCGGCGCGCGTGGCGCAGATGTCGGCCGACGAGAAGGTGCGCGTCGTGCACGCCTACGTCGGTGACCGCACCAATCGCCGGCACCGCCCCGGCCGTGCCCTCGAAAACGTCTGGTACCGCTTCGACATCCTCAGCGACTACGGCGCCTTCCGCGATCTGCAGCGGCACCGCATGCTCACGATCGAATGGCAGGCATTGACGCCCCACTTCGGCTACGAACTCCCGACCGACGTCGCCGACGCCGGTCTCGCCGAGACCTACGACGAGTCGATGGAGCGCTCGGCCGAACTGCACGACGTGCTGTGCGCCGACTTCCCGCACGAGGCCGCCTACGCAGTCGCCCTGGCCTACAAGGTCCGCTACGCCATGACGCTCAACGCCCGGGCCGCCATGCAGATGCTCGAGCTGCGCACCGAGCGCCAAGGTCACCCGTCGTACCGCAAGGTGTGCCAGCAGATGCACAACCTGATCGCCGAGCGCGCCGGCCATCACGCGGTGGCGGAGATGATGCGCTACGTCGACCACGAGACGTACGACCTCGAACGGCTGGAGTCGGAGCGGCGCGCCGAAGTGCGCCGTGCATCGATCGACGCCTGACTAGGGTCTTCCGTACGTTCCAGACCAAGGGGGTGTAGTGGCCGAAGAGGCGATCATCTCGCTGCGAGGGGTCACCAAGTCGTTTGGCTCCCACACCGTTCTGAAGGACATCTCCTTCGACGTGCCCAAGGGCCGCATCACGGCCATCATGGGGCCGTCGGGCACCGGCAAGTCGGTGCTGCTGAAAAACATCATCGGGCTGCTGCGCCCCGACGCGGGCGAGATCTGGGTCGACGGCGAGCAGACCGTCGGCATGTCGGAGAAGGACCTCTACCGCGTGCGGCGCAAGTTCGGCGTGCTGTTCCAGGACGGGGCACTGTTCGGATCGATGAACATGTACGACAACATCGCCTTCCCGTTGCGCGAGCACACGCGCAAGTCCGAGCGCGAGATCCGCGAGATCGTGATGGAGAAGTCGGCGCTTGTCGGGATGCTCGACCACATGAACAAGGTGCCGGGTGAAGTGTCGGGCGGCATGAAAAAGCGCGCCGGCCTCGCCCGGGCGCTGGTGCTCGATCCCGAAATCGTGCTCTTCGACGAGCCCGACTCCGGCCTCGATCCCGTCCGCGTGGCCTATCTCGACGAGCTCGTGGTCGACGTCCAGAAGAAGACGGGCGCCACGTTCTTCATCATCACGCACAACATCCCCTCGGTCATGCGCACCGCCGAGTACATCGGGGTGTTGTTCCGCTCCGGTCTCGTGAAGTTCGCCTCGAAAGAGGAGATGAAGACGACCGACAACAAGATCATCCGCCAGTTCCTGGCCGGGCGGGCCAAGGGTCCCATCGGCATGGACGAGATGGCGAGCGACGACGACGAGGACGACGGCTCCGAGACCACCTACGAGATCCTCTCGGTCTAGATGGCGACGACTCTCAGCGACTTCACCGACAAGCCCGTCACGCTGGTCCGCGAGACCGGCAACATGTTCGCCATCGCCCTCGAGGCGCTGCGCAAGACGTGGGACGTGCGGCAATGGGGCCGCGAATACCTCGAGCAGTGCTGGTTCATCGCCAAGGTCACCAGCATCCCGGTGGTTCTCATCGCCATCCCGTTCGGCGCGGTGATCGCGCTGCACGTGGGCTCGTTCAGCCGTCAGCTCGGAGCCGAGTCGAACACCGGCGCGGCGATGGTGCTCGCCATCGTGCGCGAGGCAGCGCCCGTCGCCGTCGCCCTCCTCATCGCCGGGGCCGGCGGATCGGCGATGACGGCCGACCTTGGCTCGCGCAAGATCCGCGACGAGATCGCGGCGATGGAGGTGATGGCGGTCAACCCGATCCACCGCTTGGTGACGCCGCGCCTGTGGGCCGCCGCCACCGTGTCGGTACTGCTGGTGCCCCTCGTGAGCCTCGCCGGCCTGGCGGGCGGTTTCGTGTTCAACGTCGTGGTGCAGAAGGTGACGGCCGGCGCCTACTTCTCCGGCTTCACCGTGCTGGTGCAGCTCGCCGACCTGTGGTCGGCGCTCGCCAAGGCGTTCCTGTTCGGGCTCGTGGCCGCCATGGTCGCCTGCTACAAGGGTCTCTACGCCAAAGGTGGCCCGAAGGGCGTCGGCGACGCCGTGAACCAGTCGGTGGTCGTCAGCTTCATCCTGATCTTCTTCGTCAACTTCGTGATGACGACGCTCTACTTCGCGGTCGTCCCGCAGAAATTCTGACGATGCAGACCGTTCGCACTGCTCGCCTCCGCGTCTCGGCCGTCTTCGAGGAGATCGGTCGCCAGATGGAGTTCTATCTCCGGATCCTGCGCGACGTGATCACCATGCAGGTGTTCCGCCGCGGCTACACCAAGCAACTGACGCTGCTCATCTCGGACATCACCATCGGCGCCGGGGCGCTCATCGTCGGTGGCGGCATGGTGTTCGTGATTTTCTCCATGTCGTTCTTCACCGGCACGGAGGTCGGCCTCCAAGGCTTCAAGGGTCTCGAACAGATCGGCGCGCAGGCCTTCACCGGCCTCGTCGGCTCCTTCGCCAACACCCGCGAGGTCACACCGATCATCGCCGGCGTGGCGTTCGCGGCGCAGGTGGGCGCCGGGTTCACCGCCGAACTGGGCGCTATGCGCATCTCCGACGAGATCGACGCCCTCGAAGTGATGTCGGTGCCGAGCTTCGTGTACCTCGTGTGCACCCGGGTCGTGGCGGCATTGATCTGCATCATCCCGCTGTACCTGTTCTCGCTCTACGCCAGCTTCTTCGCCACGCGGCTGGTCACGACCAAGTTCTTCGGTTTGTCACCGGGCGTCTACAACCACTATTTCCGGTTGTACCTGCCGCCAATCGACGTGTTCTACAGCTTGGCCAAAGCTTGCATCTTTGCCGTGGTCGTGTCGCTCATCCACTGCTACTACGGCTACTACGCGTCGGGAGGTCCGGCCGGCGTCGGCGTGGCGGTAGGGCGCGCCATCCGGCTCAGCATCGTGACCGTGGTCGTGCTCAACCTGGTGCTCTCGGTCATCTTCTGGGGTGGCGGCAACAGCGTGAGGATCGCGGGTTGACCGAGCACCGCAGCGAAGCGAGGAGCGCCGGTCCGAAGAGGCATTCGCTCGGTGCGCCATCCGAAGGATGGCGGAACGAGTGACTGAGCGGACCTATCGGGTTCTCAGCGGTCTGGTTGCGGTCCTGCTGTTCTCGTCGGTGGTCGTCACCGGGGCGAAGCTGGCGTCGGGCGCGGCCAAGCCCGTGTACCACGTCGAGGGCACGTTCAGCGCGGCGGGCCAGGGCCTGTTGTCGGGCAGCGACGTCAAGATCCACGGCGTCAACATCGGCAAGGTCTCGACGATCAAGCTCGTCGACGGGCGCGCCCGCATTCGCCTCACCATCGACAAGTCCGACAAGATCCCGGTCGACGCGCACGCCATCATTCGCCCCAAGACGCTCTTCGGTGAGAAGTTCATCGACATCGACCCGGGAGCCGACGAAGCCACCGGCCCGTTCATGCGCGACGGCGACACGATCAAGCACACCCTCGGCGGCTTCGAGCTGGAGCGGGTGCTGTCCGACGCCTATCCGATCCTCAAAGCGGTCAAGCCCGAAGAGCTGGGCACCATCCTCGAGACGCTCGCCCGCGGCGGCGAGGGCACGGGCCCGAACGTCAATCACTCACTCCAGAACTTGGCCGTCATCGCCACCTCGCAGGCGGGCAACGTCAAGGAGACCGAGCAGTTCGTCGACGACCTCGCCGCGCTGTCCGACACGCTGGCGGCCAAAGCCGACGCCACCGCGCAGGGTATCCACGACGCGCACGACGTCTTGCCGGTCATCAACGACCGCACCGCCGAGTTCACGGGGGCGTTGAGTGATCTCGCCACGCTGTCGGGTGACCTCGCCGACGTCCTCGAGAACAACCAGCCGCTGCTGCACAAGCTCGTCACCGAAGGCGGCAAGCCGCTGGCAGTCATCGACGCCCAACTCGGCCAGCTGCCCAAGACCGTCGTCGGCTTGCGGCAGTTCCTCGAAACGCTGGCGGAGTCGGGGACGGGCATCCCGTACGGCAGCGGCACGGTGGCCAAGATCAAGGTGCTCGTCGGCGGCAACACCTGCCAGCCGGCGCTGGCCGACTGCTCGACCGATCTCCCGGCCGGTTACAGCGTGAACCACGCGCCGGTCCTCAGCGGCATCAACGCCGGCAACACCGTCGAGCCGACCGCGGCCCCGCTGCACCCGCCCGTCAAAGGCGTGAAGGGCATCCGGGCCCTCCTACGGAGCCTGCTGGGCTGACATGCGCTCCACCCTGATCAAGCTCACCGCCTTCGTGACGCTGTGCGTCGTGATCGCCGTCGCGCTCGTGTTCAGCATCGGCAACGTGCAGTCACTGCGCATCGGGCCCGTGCAGTTGCTCGACGACTCGTACCGCCTAACCGCCACCTTCGACGACGTCACCGGCCTGCTGATCAACGACAACGTGAAAGTGGCGGGCGTCAAGGTGGGCAAGGTCACCGGTATTCAGGTGGTCGACGGCAAGGCCCGCGTGACGATGCGCGTAAAGCATCAGCTCAAGCTGCCGGTCGACACCGAGGCCGCCATCCGTTGGCGCAACCTGCTCGGCCAGCGCTACCTCTACCTGTATCCCGGCACCGCGTCGACGGCGCTGCAACCGGGCGAGGCGATCAAGCACACGACGTCGGTCGTCGACCTCGGCGAATTGCTCAACCGGCTCGGTCCAATTGTCGCGGCCATCGACCCGAACAAGGTCAACGACTTCCTCGACACGGTGGTGGCCGCGCTCAACGGCAACGAGGCAAAGGTCGGCGAATCCCTCGACGCGCTGGCCAAGATTGCGGCGACGCTCGGCGAACGCGACGAAGCCATCGGGCGGTTGGTGTCCAACATCGACGTCGTCTCCGCCGCCGTCGCCGACCGGGATCGCGAGATCCGCCAGGTCCTCGACAACCTCGTGCTCATCACCAAGGCGTTCGACGACAACGTCGACGTCCTCGACAAGGCCAGCGTGGAACTCGCCGACTACAACGGCCACCTCGCCGACATTCTGAGTCACAACCGCACCCAGATCGACGGCATCCTGACGAACCTCACCACGGTGGTGAACACCGTGGGCGACAAGCTGCCGACGGTCGAGCACATCGTGGCGGGTCTCGACGACGGCGTGCTGCGCCTCGCCAACGTGTCGCAGTACGGCGAGTGGCTCGACCAGTCGATCGTGTGCCTCAGGGTGGGTTACCCGGCGCTGGCGTCGACGCCGTGCCTCGACCAGCCGAGCAACAACATGAACGGCATCGCCGGCTCACAAGCGTCCGTCCTCAAGGGCGCCGCCGGGATCCGCTCGATCCTCTCGCTGGCGGTGTCGCGATGAAGAGCTTCCGCGACCGCAACCCGTACCTCGTGGCGCTGTTCTCGTTGCTCGCCATGGCGATCGTGCTGTTGGGCACGTTGCTGATCAAGCCGGTGACGTCGCGGGGCAACTTCCCGATTGCGGCGGAGTTCTCCGACGGCTCGGGCGTGTCGAAGGGCGCACCGGTGCGCGTCGCGGGAGTGCAGGTCGGCCACGTCACCTCGGTGCGGCCCGACCGCCAGCGCGGCCTCGTCATCGTCCACATGACGATCAACCACGGCGTGCGGCTGGGCCCCGACACGCGCGCCGAGGTGGCGCTCGCGACGCTGCTCGGCTCCAAGTACGTGCGGCTCGCCGGCGAGGTGAAGGATCCCGTGCTCACCAAGGGCGCCGTGATCCCGAACGACCGCACGGCGACGCCGTATGACATCTTCGAAATCGCCAAGCAGGGCACCCACGCGATCGAGGCAACGCACAACGACAACCTCAACACCCTGATCAAGCAACTGGCGACGATCACCGACGGCCGCCAGCAGTCGATCCAGGACCTCATCCATGGCATCGGTCAGGTGTCCGACGCGATCGCGCAGCGCGACTCGCAGTTGTCCGATCTGATCGACCGCGCCAACACCATCTCCGGCACCCTGGCCACCAAGGACCAGACGCTCGTGACGTTGCTCGACCAGAGCGATGCCGTGCTCAAGGTCCTGGCCAACCGGCACGACGCGGTGGCGCAGGGCATCCAGCAGGCGTCGATCGCCCTCAACCAACTCGCCGGCGTGGTGAGTACGCACAAGGCCGATCTCGACTCGATCCTGTCGACGCTGCACCCGACCGTCGACATCCTCGATCGCCATCAAGGCGACCTCGATCGCGCGCTGGCCTGGATCGGCGAGGGCTCGTACGGCTTGGCCCTGGCGTCCTCGCACGGCGAGTGGGGTGACGTGCTCGTGCGCTCGCTCGGCCCCGACGTCGTTGCGCTGCTCGCGGCGCTGACGGGGCAGGGGAGTACCACGCCATGAGGCGCCTCGCCGGCTTCCTCGCCGCCGCCCTCGTCGTGACCGGCCTCGGCGCCTGTGGTCCAGGCGGCCCCGACGAGTACACCGTCACGGCCTACTTCACGAGTGCGATCTCGCTGTACAGCGCGTCGCAGGTACGCGTCCTCGGCCTCCCCGCCGGTCACGTGAAGTCGGTGAAGGTCGTGGGTGACAAGGTGCGCGTCGTCCTGCGCATCCACGACGACATCCCCCTACCCAAGGACGCCAGCGCCACCATCATCCCGCTGTCGTTCATCGGCGAGCGCTACGTGCAGCTGTATCCCGCGTGGAAGGAGGGGGAGCCGACACTGCCGCACGGCGCCGTGCTCGATCTCGACCGCACCAGCGTGCCCGTCGAGCCCGACGAGACGCTTGCCGCGCTCAAGCACCTCCTCGACACCATCGATCCGCAGGCCACCGGGAAACTCGTCCACAACCTGGCGCTCGGGCTCGACGGAACGGGCGACGACCTCAACAAGGCGATCGCCGGGCTCGGCACGATCACCGAAACCCTGGGCGAGAAGGACCAACAGGTCGCGTCGATCATCGACAACTTCGACCGCTTCACCGCCACGCTCGCCGACCGCGACCAAACGCTCGGACGCGTGCTCGACAACTTCGCCACCACGACTGACGCCCTGGCCAAGGAGCGCACGGCGATCCAGTCGCTGCTCGCCAGCCTGGCGTCGCTGTCGACCAACGGGCTCGACCTGCTGAAGGAGCACGGAACCAAGCTCGACCACGACATCACGGTGCTCAGCCGTGAGTTGCGCCTCGTGGGCGCACACATCGACCAGGTCGACAAGCTGCTCGCCGCCGGGCCGATCCTCGTCGCCGGCAAGAACCTCGACGGCAAGGCCGGTCTCGCCGCGTCGTACGACAAGAACCTCCACGCCCTCGACCTGCGGACACTCGTGACGCCCGACGTGGCGCAGGTGTTCAACGCCCTCGGCCTGCCGACGACGCTCGTGTGCGAACCCGTCACCACGCAGTGCTCGCTGCCGGGCACCGGACTCTCGATCCCGCCCGACCTGCCGCCGACACCGCTCACCAGCGGGCCGAAGCACAAGTCGGTCGTGCGCGGCGTCATCGACTCGATCAGCGCGGTGTTCGGGTGAAGCGCCGCGCCCTCATCCCCGTCGTGGTGTGCGCCGCGCTCCTGGCATCGATGCTGTCGGCGTGCGCCACCAACTCGACGACGGTCACCGTGGTGTTCGACGACTCCGGCGACCTCCAACCGCGCGGTTCGGTGCAGACCGCCGACGTGCGCATCGGCCGTATCGGCTCGATCCACCTGACCAAGGACTTCAAGGCGCGCGTCACGCTCCACATCAACCCCGGGCATCACATCCCACAGAACGTCACGGCCGTGTTGCGCACCACGTCGTTGCTGGGTGAGAAGTTCGTCGAGCTGCGCCCGCGGGGCAACCCGACGCAGGGTCCGTTCCTCAAGGACGGCGACGTGATCAAGGACGTGCAGCAGGCGCCGGAGCTCGAGTTCGTGGCCGAGCAAGCCGTCGACGTGCTCGGCCAGGTGACCGCGGGCGACGTAGCGACGCTCATCGACACCGGGGCCACCTCCGTGCTCGGCCGCAAAGACGACATCCGCACGCTCATCGACTCGCTGTCGACCTTCAGCACTGCCCTGGCGACGCGGACGCAGAACATCGGGGCGATCGTCGACCACCTCGACACCTCGATCGCGGCGGTGGCGGGGGAGGGGGCGTCGCTGTCGGCGCTGTTGAGCGACCTCGCCACGACCACCAAGTCACTGGCGGACAATCGCGACAAGGCCGTCGCCATCCTGCGCAACCTCAGCCGGCTCGCCGCGGTTCAGAACACCGAGCTCGACAAGTACCAGGCGAACGTCGAGACGCAGATCCATCAGGCCGACGACATCCTGCGCGTGCTCGCCGGCCAGTCGAGCGAGCTGCAGAGCCTCATCGACTGGCTCGACAAGTTCGTCTACGGCCTGCCCTCGGCCATCCCGAACGACTTCACCAACGTCATCGGCTGGCTCATCCCGTACCTGCAAGATCCCCGGGCGAAGAAGCCATGAGGCGGCGGATCAACCTCAACATCGTCGTGTTCGCCATCGGCTTCGTCGTGATGATGGTGTGGCTGGCGAGCAACGTCGTGAGCTTCAAACAGGTCGAGAAGCCGTACAAGCTGACGGCGGATTTCGACAATGCCTTCGGCGTGCTGCCCCACGCCGAAGTCTCGTATCTCGGCGTCCCCGTCGGTCAGGTCACCAAGGTGCAGATCGAGCGCGCCAGCCACGCCGTGCGGGTCACGATGGCCATCGACCGCGGCAAGGACATCCCGCGTGGCGCAACGGCCAACATTCAGCGCAAGTCGGCCATCGGTGAGCAGTTCATCGACTTCTACGCGCCGACTTCCCAGATCGCCGGCTCGCCGTATTACAAGGCGGGGGAGAACATCCCGAAGTCGCTCACGACGGTGCCACTCGAGTTCTCGGAGTTCTTACGGTCGGCATCCGCCCTCCTGAGCGCCCTCAACCCGCAGGACGTCAACACGATCGTGCACAACCTCTCGGTCGGCCTCGACGGCCGCGCCGACTCGCTGCAGCAACTGGCGACCGCGGGCGACAAGCTGACGGCGACGATCGCCAGCCGCACCGCCGCGCTCGATCGCATCTCAGCCAACGGCGGCAAGCTGACGCACGCGTTGGCGCAGCACCGGGCGTCGCTCGGCGCCGACCTCGACAACCTGGCGCAGATCAACGCCGCCCTCGCCGCGTCGAAGGCCGACATCGCCACGCTGCTGGACCAGGGCACGCCGCTGCTCGAGCAAGTCACAGCCCTGGTGGGCAATCACAAGGGCGAACTCGACTGCGACCTCAAGGTCCTCGAAGTGGTCGTCGACCACGCCTCGACCACCCAGCAGCTCACCGGCCTGCGCGCCCTGCTGACGTGGGCCCCTGCCGCGTTCGCCGCGGTGTGGGATACCCGTGACATCGAGCCGGACGGCGTGTGGGTGCGGGTGTCGCCGATCCAGGCGCCGCTCAACGACACGCCGAAGCAGTTCGACCCGCCGCGCCCGTTGCCACCGGTCATCCCGGCACCGAACTGCAACAGCACGCTTCCGCCCAGTGCGGCGGTGACGTCGAGCGCCGCGGCGCCGGCCAAGACGCCGATTTCGGCTTCGGGAGCGGGCCTCGGCCTCGGCATGGCCGTGGTCGCCGCGCTGTTCGTGGTGCGGGCAGCAAGCAGAATGTCGCCGTGACCGTGCAGGATGCGACACCGGACGAGACCGTGGTTCCCGCGGCGGCGGAGCCGCCGGAACCGCTGGCCACCGAGACGGCCCCGAAGGCGCGTCACAACGGCCTCAAGATCGCCGTGGTGGTGCTGGCCGGCGTCTGCCTCGTGCTCAGCGTGCTGGCCGCCAATCTGAGCGCCCACAACCGCGACACCGAGGGTCGTTCGGCGGCGGTGCGGCGTGTCGCCGGCGCCATGGGCACGGCCATGCTGTCCTACGACTACCAGCACCTGCCCCAGGCCAAGGAGCGCGTCGTGAAGCTCGCGACGGGGTCATTCAAGAAGCAGTACCGCGAAGCCTTCGACGGCGGCCTGGACCAGCTGTACAAGCTCACGAAGCAGCATTCCGAGGTCCGGGCCGTCGACGTGTACGTCGGAGACGTGTCCAGCAGCGACGCCACCGCCATCGTGCGTGTCGACTTCCGGGTGTCCGGCGTCGGCGGGAATAATCGGCCCGGCACGGCGTTTTTCGAGCTCGCGCTCGTGCATAGCAGCGGCGGTTGGCTGGTCGACAGCCTGAGCGCGATTAACGCGGGCAACGATTCCTCGGGTGGCTCGACAGCCACGACGACACCGGCTGGTTAAGCCGGAGCGCCAGAACCCGCTATTCTCCGCCGCCGCGCAGGCCTGCTAGCGGAAAGGCACACATGGCTGACGACAGCGTCGACGATGACGACCAGCCCGGAGAAATCGACGAAGAGGACCTTGAAGGACTCGGCGAAGAAGACCTGATCGACGACGAGGAAGCTGACCTCGCCGACGACGACGAGGAGTCCTTCGACGACGACGAAGAGGGCGGGGGCGACGAGGAGGACGACGAAGAAGGCTCAGCCGCGTCCGCCAAGAAGTCGGCCGAAGACGACGACGAGGACGAGCTCGAGGTCGACCACGACGTCGAGGCCACCCTCGACGAGATCCTCAAAGAACGTCTGGTCGTCGTCGAGGAAGACGACGAGGAAGACGACGAACCCGCCGATCGCGCCGACGAGGGCGACAGCGGCAAGGTCGCGCCCAAGCGGCCCGACGAGTTCGTCTGCCAGTCGTGCTTCCTGGTGAAGCACCCGAGTCAGCTGGCGGATCCGAAGCGGCAGTTCTGCCGCGACTGCGTCTAACAGGGAGCGAGGCGGATGGGCTACAGGAACGTGGTGGTGGGCACCGACGGGTCGGAAACCGCGGAAAAGGCCGTGGCGCACGCCGCGGCGTTGGCCAAGACGTTCGGCGCCCGCCTCACCATCGTCACCGCGTACGTGCACGACAAGCTCAAGGAAGCGCGCAAGTCCGAGCCGCTGCCCGACGAGATGCAGTGGATGGCCAAGGACGTCAACGAGGCCGAGGCCCGGGCCAAGCGGGGAAAGGCGTTGGCGAAGAAGCTCGGCGTGACCGACGTCAAGATCGTGACCGGCGCCACCGACCCGGCGATGGCGCTCATCGAGGCGGCCGAGTCCTCCGGCGGCGACCTGATCGTCACAGGTAATCGCGGGATTACGCAGGCGACACGCGCCATCAAGGGAAACGTCCCGAACAAGGTTTCGCACCGCGCGCCGTGCGACGTTTTGATCGTGCACACGACGGACGGGTAGGAATCGCGGATGGCTGACGACGACAAGACCCCGATCGAGCGCCTCCTCGAGACCGCGTTCTACGCGCCGCTCGGCATTGCGGCGATGGTGCGCGAAGAACTTCCCAAGCTCGTCGCGCGCGGGCACCAGGAAGCGACCATGGCCAAGACGATGGGGCAATTCGCCGTCACGATGGGCCGCGCCGAGCTCGAGAAGCGCCTCAAGCAAATCGCCGAGCGCCCGGCCTCGAATCGCCCGGCGTCGTCGCCCGTGGCCACCGCGGCCACGCCCGCGGCACCGGCGACGCAGACGCCGCCGCCCGCCCCGGCATCGCCGCCGCCCGCTCCGCCGGCGCCCGCCGCTGCCACCGCGGAGAGCAACGGCACGCCCGTCACGGTGCACGACGCCCAGAGCCTCGCCATTCCGGGCTACGACAGCCTGTCGGCGTCGCAAGTCGTCGAGCGCCTCGCCGGCCTCAACGCCGAAGAGCTCGAGGCCATCGGCTCCTACGAAGCTGCGGGCCGCGGCCGGCGCACCATCCTCAACCGCGTCGCCCAACTCCGCGGGTGACCGCCGGCGCCGTCGTGCCCACCCCGGGGGTACGGCCGGCGCTCGAAGTCGACGTGCCGTTCGTCGTCGCGTTGGCTGAGGCCGCCGCCGCCTCGCTGCACGGCTCGCGCGGCGCCGAGTTGCTGCTGTTGCGTGAGTCGACGCCGCCCGACGCCACCACGATCGTCGACTGGCTCCACGCCGGTGACGCGGCCGTACTCATCGGCGTGCTCGACGGCGTCCCGGTTGGCGCCGCGGCGGCGCACGTCGAGGTGCTGACGGGCGGCACGTTGCTGGCCGTTGTCACGATGCTCTACGTCGACGAAGCGGCCCGCGCCGTCGGGGTGGGGGAGGCGTTGCTGAACGCGCTCGTCGACTGGGCGCGCGCCGCGGGCTGCGCGTCGATCGACGCCTACGCGCTCCCCGGCGAACGCATCACCAAGAACTTCTTCGAGGCCGCGGGCTTCAAGGCGCGGCTGCTGACGGTGAGCCACCGGTTGGATGAGCCCACCGCGCCCTGAGCTCTGCGTCGGCGCGGTCATCCTCGACGACGACCGGCTGCTGCTGATCCGGCGGGGCCATGGCCCGGCCGCGGGCAACTGGTCGCTGCCCGGCGGCCGCGTCGAGTTCGGCGAGACGATGGTCGAAGCGCTGGTGCGCGAGGTGCGCGAGGAAACCGGCCTCGACGTTGCCGTGGGCGACTACATCGGCCACGTGGAGATCTTCAGCGAAGACGCGCACTACGTCGTCCACGACTTCTACGCCACTGCCTTCGACACCGAAGGCGTCGTCGCCGGCGATGATGCCCGCGAGGCAGCGTGGGTGGACCTGCACGCCGTCGCCGACCTCGCGCTGTCGGAGGGGCTGGCGGAGTTTCTCGCCGACCACCGCATCATCGACTTGTTCGCTTGACGAGGTGACGGCGCCTCGCGCTGTCCGCTGACAGCGGCGCCCCGCTACTTGCCCTTCCAGACCGGGGCGCGCTTTTCGATGAAGGCGCGGGGGCCTTCCATGAAGTCTTCG
The DNA here is from genome assembly GCA_035546775.1 of Acidimicrobiales bacterium. Lineage (NCBI taxonomy): Bacteria > Bacillati > Actinomycetota > Acidimicrobiia > Acidimicrobiales > Acidimicrobiales bacterium. Next base: position 7,870 of record DASZWD010000055.1, on the reverse strand, counting down.
GTGGCCACGACCTTGCCCATCGCCGCGCCGCTCATGCCCCACAGCACCTCGTCCGTCTCGGAATAGGCCTTCAATACGACCTCACGGGTGGCGCGCACGGCGAGGGGAGCGTTGGCGCAGATGCGCTCGGCGAGCGCGATGGCGGCCGCGAGCGCCTGGCCCGCCGGCACGAGTTCGTTGACGAGGCCGAAGTGGTGCGCCCGCTCCGCCGAGATCGGATCACCGGTGAGCGCCGCTTCCATGGCGATGTTGCGCGGGATCGCCCGGGGGAGACGGAACAGACCGCCGGCCGCCGCGACCAGCGACCGCTTCACTTCGGGAATGCCGAAACGCGAGATCTCCGACGCGACGACGAGATCCGACGCCAGCACGATCTCGCAGCCTCCGGCGAGGGCGGGTCCGTCGACCGCCGCGATCACGGGCTTGGTGCGCTCGCGCTGCACGAAGCCGGCGAAGCCGCCGCGCTTGGTCTGCAAGGCGCCCGCCTGACCCGAGTTGATCGCCTTGAGGTCGGCGCCGGCGCAGAACACGTCGCCCGAACTGGCGATGATGCCGACCCAGAGCTCGTCGTCGCCCTCGAGTTCGTCGATCGCCGCTTCGATGCCGTTGGCAACGTCGCCGTTGACCGCGTTCTTCGCCTCCGGCCGGTCGATCGTGATGATGCCGATCGGGCCCTTCTTGTCGAACTTGACCATGGGCGGCGAGCGTAGCGAGCGCCCCAAGGACGCGGGTGCAACGTAGTTGCCACCACTGCGCGCAGCTTTGCCGATACCCTCAGAACTCGTGCGTCGGGAGGATGACTCCCGAGCGGTGGGGGCACCGCACCTGGCCTGCCCGTTCTGCTCGGGCTACGAGATCGGTCGCATGTTCGTCGCGTCCGGCAACCTCGACAGCTGCGAGTGCCTCACCTGCGGAGCGCGCTGGGACGAAGACCGCGCCAGCGGCGAGTACCGCGGCCGCAGCCGCCGCTCGTCGTTCCTCATCCACCACGACGAGTGAGTCGCGTCCAAGCGGTCGTTTTCGACCTCGACGGCACCCTGCTCGACTCCGACCGCGCCCTGGTCAACGCCTTCGTGCGCTGCGGCGTCCCCGCCGAGTCGGTCACCTTCGGCCATCTCATCACCGACGAGTGCGCTCGGCTCGGCCTCGCCGTCGAGGAGTACCTCGCTGCCTACGACCCGAGCGAGGTCGTGCCCTTCGCCGGCGTTGACGCACTGCTGGGCGCGCTCGACCGCTGGGCGGTGGCGTCGCACAAGGACCGCACCACGGCGCGGGCCGAACTCACGGCGCTCGGCTGGGCGCCGGAGGTGGCGCTGTTCGCGCAGGACTTCGGCGGACCGAAGAGCCTCGAGTTAGTTCTGTCCGGCCTCGGGCTCGGGAGCGGCGACGTGCTCTTCGTCGGCGACACCGCCCACGATCGGCGCGCGGCTCTGCTCGCTGGTGTCCGCTACGTCGTTGCCGGGTGGAACGCTCGCGCTGAGCGCGTCGCCGGCGACCTCGTCGCCGCGCGTCCCGGCGACATCCTCGACCTGCTCTGAGGGCGCGGCGGCGGTCGGGCGGGGAGGCGGCGGGATGGCGCGGCCGCCGATCATCACCCGGGGACCAGGCGCCGCCGTCGCACGGGCGGCGGGTGCCGCCGGCTTCTGCGCCACCTTCTTGGCGGCGACGGGCTGGCGCGGCGGGCGCGGCGCCCTGCCCTCGGGCTTCGCCGACGCCGGCACCTCGATGCCAAGGCAGGCAGCGATGGCCGGGACCCGGGCTGCCACCTTCGTGACGGCGGCCTTCAGTTCTTCGGTGATGTCTTTGGGCGCGGCGGCCGGCACGACGTTGCGGCGCACCGATGACATGGCGACCGCTTCGGCGAGCACACCCCATCGATCGGGCATCGTCTCGTCGTTGAGCGCCGCGCCGGCGGCGGTGGCCAACTCCGTCGCCAACTCGTCGGGAAAGCGACTCCCAGGTTCGGGCGGCTGGCCCGAGATCTTGAGGGCGCGCACGAGGCGGCCGTCGCGCACCGCCGCGGTCAGCTCGGTCACCCAGTGTTCCTTCATCGCCGCCAGGCGGGTGTCGAGCGCCTCGCGCAGCTGCGCGGCGAGCAGGCGCGTCTCGTCGTCACGGGTGGCGCTGTCGGCCTTGGTCACCACGGCGCGCAGGTCGCGCAGCGCGATCTCGTTGGCGTCCGCGATCGCCGCTTCGGCGAAGTCGCGCCACTCGACGGCGGTGATCTGGCCCCGCAGGTCGTCGGCGAGCGTGAGGATCGGCGTCGGGTCGATCGCTTCCTTGCCCTCGGCTTCGAGGGCGCGGTTCTGGGCGTCGAGCGACTGGCGCACGGCGTTGATGCCGCCGGTCATCAGCTGCTCGGCGATGCGGCGCTCGGCTTCGTTGAGCCCGGCCAGCCAGGCGTCGCGGTGCGTGCGGGCGGGGGAGAGGCGCTTGGGCTTCGGCTTGGGCGCCGGGGCCTCACGTCGCGGCGGCCGCTCGGCGCGCTCGCGCGGCGGCCGGCGGTCGCCGCCTTCGGGCCGCGGCCCACTCGGGCGCTTGCGGTCGCCACCGCCCGGGCGCTTGTCGCCGTCGCGCCGGGGCTTGCGCTCGCGTGTGTCGCCGTCGCGCAGGGGACGGCGCAGCTCGCTCGACACGCCGCCCTGCACCGGACCGCGGCCCACGATCTCGATGCGTTCGGGCAGGGGAGACGACGCCTTCGACGCCAGGATCGCCACCACGTTGATGCCGTCGATCTCCTGCTCGACCTCGGCGCGCAGCACGTCGCCCGGCTTGGCGCCCGCCGGCAGCAGCGAGGCGGTCAGCACGCCCTTGGGCTCGCGGGCGCCGGCGGCGCGCCACGTCCACGAGCCGTCGGGGCGCGCGCTGGTCAGTTCGATTTCGATGCGACGGGACATGGGCGTTCCAAATTACAACTCGGGGCGGATTTACCCGTCCTCGGCGCGTCGAGCCGCCCGCTGTTCCTGGATTTGGGCGGCGACGCGCAGGCCCGACAGCAGGAGGACGACGACCACGATCGCCACCCACGCCGGCTCGCCGTTGACGGGCGCGACCGCCGTCGCCTCGAACACCTCGGTCTCGCTGAGCGTCGTCGGCGTCTGGTCCGTGCGGTCGAGCGTGGCCGCTTCGACCCGGGTGGGGATGGTCGTGGTGGTGGACGCCGGGTCGGTCGGTTCGTAACCCACTGGCGACGGCGGCAGGCCGTGCACAGTGCGCTCCGGGATCACGAACCGATCGACCCGCGCGTTGTTGGCGTTCTCCCGGCCCAAGAACGCCTGTGTGGGTACCGGCCTCCCCAGCACCCCCATGGCTGCGGCGGCCAGGACCAGCACCCCAAGCACCAGCCCTCGCCCCACGCCACAGAGATTCGCCGGCGGTGACCCGCGTTCCTGCCTGACCATCCCTACATAATCACTCTTTTGTAGGTACGTTCACCAAGTGCACGCCGTCAGCACTGGAATCGAGCGCCGCCAGCAGGGCCCTCAGCACGTGGCGGGCCGTGGGCCCGTCCATCACGACGTCGTCGCTGCGGCCCCGGAACACGTCGACGAAGTGCTGGGTCGACGCTTTGAACCCGGCGTCGCCGTTGTCGTCGAGTGTGTGGAACGACCGCACCTCGCCGTCCCTGTAGACCTCCACAGACGGCTCCTGGCGCCCCGCCGCCGAGATCCGGTTGCAGCGGGCCGAGCCCCGGGCGCAGGTCACCTCGACCCGCTCGTCGCAGCTGTAGAACTCGCTGCGCCAGTACGTGTCGATGGCCAGCGTGACGTCGAGGACGCCGCGCAGGCCTGTCGCGTGCTCCCACGCCAGCGTCGCCGGCGCGTCGAGGAAAAACCCGGGTGCGACTTCGGTCTGGCCGACCCAGCCGACGATCGAACGTATGTTCCCGAAAAGCCACTGGGCGACCGCCAGCTGGTGCCAGGCGTGGTCGAACACGAGCATGCCCCGGCCGTCCTTGGTCTGTTCGAGCTGCCACTCGTAGGCCGAGGGGAGCACGTCCCATCCCCCACGGCCGGTGTTGACCACCTTCATGTGCAGCCCGACCGGCTCCCCCAGCTCGCCCGAGCGCACGACCTCGCGCAGGCGTACCAGCGGCGGGAAGAACACGTAGTCCTCCAGCACACGCACCAGCGCCCCGGCGCGGTCCGCCACCTCGAGCAATGCGTCGCAGTCCTCCAGCGAGCGCGTGATCGGTTTTTGGATCTGCAGGTGATGACCGGCCGCCAGCACGCGCCGGCCGATGTCGCCGTGCTTCGGCGTCGGGACGAGCACGTCGACGACGTCGAGATCGTCGCGAGCCAGCAACGTGTCGAGATCCTCGGTGAGGGCGGCAGCGGGCAGCAGCGGCGCCCAGCGCGCCAGGCGCTCGGCCGACGCGTCGCACGCCGCGACGATCTCCACCTCGGCGTGCGCCAGGTACGGCGGCAGCATGAGCTCGGCGATCTGGCCGAGGCCGACCACGCCCAGGCGGATGGGGCGGTCGGGCGGGATCGGCAGGGCGACGGGCACGGCGGTCAGTCTCGCCTAGCGCGCCGCGATCAACGCGAGACCCACCAGCGCCAAGCCGACACCGACGAGTTGCTCGCGCCCGACGCGCTCGCGGGCGAAGAGCCAGGCGCACGCCACGGTGAAGCCCGGCGCCAGCGCGGCAAGGGCGGCGACGAGGACGGCCAGCTCGGCGCGCAGGCCGGCGACGAGAGCCACGGTGGCCACGACATCGCACACGCCGGCGATGACCGCGATCCGCATGACGTCGGCGGGCAAAGCGATGCGTTCGGGCCGGCGCGCCGAGATCGCCAGCGCCACCACGAGCACCCCGGCAAGGCGCGACGCCGCCACCGGCCACAGTCCCGACGCGTCGGTCGTCGCGGCGAAGCACACGAACGACGCGCCGAGGGCGACGCCCGCCGCGATGGCGATCGGTACACCGTCGGCCGATGCACCACTCCCCTCGTCACCCCGCGCCAGCAGCACGCCGGCCGCGATGGCACACACCACGCCCACGAGGGCGACGGCCCCGGGCCGCTCCCCCGTCGCCAGTCCCCACGTGACGGGCACGACGGCGCCGGTGGCGGCGCACAGCGGGGCCACCACGCTGGCGCGCCCGATGGCGAGGGCGCGGTAGAGCAGACCAAGACCCACGGCGGTGAGCAGCCCGGCCGCCACGCCGCGGCCGAGGTCGGCGCCCACCGCCACGCCGTGCACGAACGCCAACGCGACGAGGGACCCGACCGCGGCTGTTGCCTGGGACACCAGAAGCACGCGGCGCACGTCGACGCCTTCGGCGGCGCGCCCGCCGGCAAAGTCGCCGCTGCCGTAGAGGATGGCGGCGACGAGCCCCAACACGATGCCCATGGCGCATCTTTGTAGGTTGAGCCGCGTGCCTGGGGCCACTTACGCCGTCATGCTCGAGCGCTTCTTGCAGCGCTTGGCGAACGAGGGGCGCTCATCGTCGACGCTGGCGGCCTACCGCGCCGACCTCGACGACACGATGATCGACGTGGCCGCCGACCTCGGGTTGCTGCCGCTGCGATCGCGCCTGCCCGAGGATCCAGCGGAGAGAGACGCGGCGGTCCTCGCCGCCTACGACCGCATCGAGCTGGGCGACGTCACCCCCGACATGCTCGACGCCGCCCTCGCCGAGTTCCGGACCCGTCCCGACCCGCGCTTCTCCACCCATCCCGAGCGCGCTCCCGAAGAGCGCTCGCCGGCCACCATCGCCCGGCGCACCTCGGCCATCCGTTCGTTCTTCGCCTGGGCGTACAAGACCCAACGCATCCCGGCGGACCCGGCCGCGCTGCTGTCGCCCCCGAAGCGGCGCAAGCGCGTGCCGCGGGCGCTCGAGCAGACCCTCGCCGGCGGCGCGCTGTCGAACGCGGCGGAGAAGAGCCAGTGGCCTGAACGCGACGCGCTGATCCTCGCCTTGGCGCTGGCGTGCGGTTTGCGTCTCGCCGAGATCGCCGGGCTGCGCATGGTCGACCTCGAAGGCGACCCCCCGGCGGCCATGGTGGTACGCGGCAAGGGCGACAAGGAACGCCGCCTCGGGGTTCCGCCGGTGGTGGCCGACGCGCTGCGCGCCTACTTCCCCAGCCGCCAGAAGCGCCTTGACGAACTCGGCCTCGACGCCCAGACCGTGATCATCTCGTCGCGTGCCCGCGACGTGCGCGCCCGCGACGGGCGCGTGGTGGGTCGCACGGTCGAAGCGTCACGAGAATCGGTCGTCTACGTGGTCGACCGCGTGCTGCGCATGATCGGCGCCCGCCGGCCCGGCATACGAGTCCACGCGCTGCGGCACACCTTCGCCACCCTCGGCTTGCGGGAGGGCGCGTTCAGCCTGCGCCAACTCCAGGTCGCCCTCGGCCACGCGTCGCTGGCGACCACGCAGATCTACACCGAGGTCGCCGACGAAGAGATCGCGGCGGCCATGCGTCTCCACCCCCTCGCCGACGGCGGCTAACCCGGCGGCGGGCGTAGGATTTGGGCATGGCGAATCAGGTGAAGATGCTCCACGACCTGCCCACGTTCAACTCCGTCGAAGAGGAGCGTCTGCACCGCAAGCAGCGCCTCGCGGCGGCGTTCCGGATGTTCTCGAAGTGCGGCTTCGACGAGGGCGTCGCCGGCCACATCACCGCCCGCGACCCCGAGTTGCTCGACCACTTCTGGGTGAACCCCTTCGGGATGCACTTCGGCCAGATCCGCGTGTCCGACCTGATCCTGTGCAACGACCAGGGCGAGGTGGTCGAGGGCAAGTACGACGTCAACCGCGCCGCCTTCGCCATTCACTCGCAGGTCCACGCGGCGCGTCCCGACGTGATCGCGGCGGCGCACAGCCACTCGCTGTACGGCAAGGCGTTCTCGGCGCTGGGCAAGAAGCTCGACCCGCTGACGCAGGACGCGTGCGCCTTCTACGGCGACCACGAGCTGTTCGACGACTACACCGGCGTCGTGCTGTCGACCGACGAGGGCAAGCGCATCGCCGTGTCGCTCGGCGAGGCCAAGGCGGTCATTCTGCGCAACCACGGGCTGCTGACCGTCGGCCACTCCGTCGACGAAGCCGTGTGGTGGTTCATCACGATGGAGCGCACCTGCCAGGCGCAGCTGCTGGCCGAGGCCGCCGGTCCGACCATCTCGATCGATCCGGAGATGGCGGCCATCACGCAGACGCAGGTCGGTGGTCACTTCGCCGGCTGGCTCAGCTTCCAACCGATCTTCGACCGCATCTCCGTCGAGCAGCCCGACCTGTTCGACTGACCGACACCACGTAACCAAGGGGCACAACATCATGCGCAAGCTCGCACTCGTCATCCTCGCGTCCGTCACCTTGCTCGCCTCGGGCGCCTGCAACGGCAAGAAGGACGACAACGCCAGCGCGAACGTCAACGCCAACGCCAAGGCGAACACCAGCGCCGGCAGCCACCTGTCGGGCGCAGCCGCGGCGCTCGCCGCGTCGAAGGTGTGCGACAGCAGCGCGGCGATCGCCTTCGCCGCGACCGCCGCCACCGCCGCGGCCAACAGCGCCGGCACGGACTTCAAGTCGATGTCGCAGGTCCTCAAGACCGACGCCGCCGCGGCGCCGTCGGAGATCAAGGCCGACTTCCAGCTCGTCGCCGATACCGAAGGCGCGTACCTCGACCTGTTCGCCAGCGCCAACGGTAACTACATGGAGGTCGCCCAGAACCCGCAGTTCCAGTCGCTGGCCCAGAAGATGTCCTCGGATGACTTCAAGGCCGCGGTGCAGCACATCGACTCGTACTTCCAGCAGCACTGCGGCGCCGGCAAGTAGTCGCTCGCTAGGCGAGCCACTCCAGCCACCGCCCGTGCGGGTGGCACCGACCAACCGACTCGGCGCGCAGTGTGTCGCGTCCGAAGA